>JANXUM010000305.1 GCA_025356215.1 Bryobacter sp.
CAGGCGTCGCGCCTCTTCACGCCCCGTAAGAAAGAACCACAGGCAGGCAACAAGCAACGGCAAGCAAAACGCGGATTCCTTCGACAACAGCGCGCCCAGCGCGGCAAGGCACGCCGCGGCCAGAAGCAACGCCCGCCCGGACGCGCAATAGCGGCAAATCAGAATCAGGCTCAGCAGCGTCAACGAGGTGGCGATTAAATCGAATCGCGCATCGATCCATACCGCCGTCTCGGTCGCCACGCCGCTCAACGCAAATAGGAGCGCAGCACAAAAGCTCCCCGCAAACCCAAGCTTGATCTCTCTCGCAAACGCAAATAATAAACAACTCACCCCAGCATGCAACGCCAGACTCCCCGCATGCCACCAACGCACGTTCTCCCCCGCAACCAAATAATTCAACCAGTAAAGAAGCGCTCCCAACGGACGGAAGAACAGCCCCGGCTTCGTCTCCGCGCCACCAAATGCCGCGACGACGGACCGCCAATCGGCGTGCCGCGCGTCCGCGATGTGTGTGTAGTCGTCGAAGACGAATGGGCTGTCCAGCGCCCGCCAGTACACAAGCAAAACGGCACCGCAAATCGCCAGCCACGCCCAGGCGCGATTTCGATCCCCATCGCCCGGCGCAATCCAAACACCCGTCCGCGATCTCGCATACAACGCCAGCAAGAACGCCAACGCCACGGCGCTCTCCAGGTTCAACAATGCGTGTCCACCGATCAGTCGCGTCAAACTTGGCGCTCCAGCCCGCCCACCCTAGGCTACGCCTTGTGCGAGCCCCTTGACACCGCCGTCTCCCTCGGCTGCAATGAAAGCGATGGATTTAGCGCAGGGCTTGTCGAGTCTTCTCGGTTTGGGTGTGGCCTCGGGCTTGAATGTTTACGCGGCGGTCTTGACGATCGGCCTCGCCCAGCGCTGGGGCTGGATCAGCGGACTCCCGCAAGGCCTCGAGGTTCTCTCTCACCCCTGGGTCCTCGGAATCGCCGCATTCATGTACGCCGCGGAATTCGTCGCCGACAAAGTCCCCGGCTTCACGCCCATCTGGGATTCAGTCCACACTGTCATCCGCCCCCTCGGCGGCGCGCTGCTCGCGATGGGCGCGGCGGGCAATCTCGACCCCAAGCTCCAGGTGGTCGCCATGCTCATCGGCGGCAGCGTCGCCCTGGGCACTCACGCCACAAAGATGGGCACCCGCCTGGCCGCGCACGCCGTCCCCGACCCTGTAACTCACTCCGTCATCAGCATGGCGGAAGATGTGGGCGTCGTCGGCATTCTCATGCTCGCTTACACTCATCCCCTCATCGCGTTGCCAATCCTGGTGGCTATCGTCGCGGGCATTGCCATCATGCTGCCCTTCTTGCTGCGAGTGTTGCGCTTCCTGCTGCGGACGGTTACCGGGCGCCTGCTCAGTTTCAGTCACCCCGATCCCGATATTGAAATTCCGGCCTGGGCACGGCAACCCGGCGCACGCACCATCCTCGCCTTTGTCCGCAACGGCAAAGGCCTCGGCCGGCTCCGCCAAATTTATCTTGGCCGCGACGGCGCCCAAACGACACTCCGCCTCAAGACCTTCCTTGGCGGCCAAAAAACGATTGCTGTCCGCAAGCTGGAAGAGCCAGTTTGCGGCCTGTTTCTCGACTACATAGAAATCACCGCTGCGGATGGCGCAACGCTCAGTGTCTATCTCACCAAAGACTGGGCCAGTTACTATCGCGACGGTGCCCCCGCCCCTCAGGCCCGCGCCATTGGCGCGTAGTTAAGTCCCCGGCTGCAAAACGACTTTCATCAGCCCCGGCTCGTTCGCATACAAGCGCTCAAACCAAGCCGCCCCGTCTTCCAGAGGTGCCAGCGCGCTGATGATCGGGTCCACTTTGATCGCCCCGCGCGCCAGCAAATCGATACATTGCGGAAACTCACCCGAGCTCGCCGCCGAACCCTGCAACCGGATCTGCCGACTCACCACCACCTGCAGCGGAATCTCCACCTTCGGCGATATGTTCCCCACCAGCGTCACAGCCCCGCCCTTTTTCACAGCCATGATGGCCGTCTCCACCGTCTTGGCCGCTCCCACCACTTCAATCGCCACGTCCGCGCCGCGTCCGCCGGTCAACTCCTGCACTGCCTTTACGATGTCCGTCGTTTTCGGGTTCAATCCGACATCCGCACCGAGCGTCTTGGCCAACTCCAGCTTCGAATCCTCAAGATCCACGGCAATGATCTGCCCATATCCAGCCAACCTCAGCGTCTGCACCACCAGCAATCCGATCATCCCAGAACCCACCACCACCGCTGACGCCCCCAACTGCATCGGAGTCAGATTCACCGCATGTACCGCGATCGACACCGCCTCGATCATCGCCGCGTAATGAAATGGAAAACCCTCGGGCAGCGAGTACAGAATGTTCTGCGGCACCGTCACGTATTCGGCAAAAGCCCCGTGCCTACGAAACTCGGCACAACTTACACCAAGCACCTGCCGGTTCTCGCACAGATTGATTTCACCCCGCTGGCAGAAGTAACACCGCCCGCAACTCACCGTTGAATCGAAGGTGACCCGGTCGCCCAACTTCCAACCGCGCACGGCGGAGCCCACTTCGGCAATTTCGCCCGATGCCTCATGCCCCATCACCAGCGGCGGCACACGCCGACCGGTGCTGCCGTCCCATCCGTGAATGTCGCTGCCGCAAATGCCGCAGGCCTTTACTTTGATCAGCACATCCTCGGCCCCGATCGTGGGCATCGGCATGTCGGTCAGGTCGAGTTTCTTATATTCGGAGAGAAGTAGGGCTTTCATGGCTACGAATTCATATCGTATCCCGTATCCCCGCTTCTAGTCGAAAATACTGCCCAGTATCCCGCCAATCGCCTCGCCAACACCCTCAACGGCACTACTGATGACGTCGCCCGCTCCGTCCATCATCGATTCGAGGATGTCTCCTCCGGGCCCATCGGCCAACGCGTCGGCAATCCCGCTCGAATGTTCTTGCGCTTTCGCCTGCACGGTTTCCGCCAGCGCCGGATCGACATTCAACATCTCAGAGGGGTCAAGGCTGTTGTCCATAGGTGCCTCCTACGCTACACCAATGCCTTCGACGCGTTTGCGCCACTCCATGATGTGAAACCAAGGCACGCGACGGTAGCGCTCGGCCCGCTGCGGGTCTCCGCCCCTTGGCACCGGCTCGGCAAAGTGCCGCAACTCAAGTCCATTCTCAAGCAACAACGTCATGTAAGTGCTTAACGGTCGGTGCCAATTCAGGACCCGCATACCCCGCCAAGATACCCACTGCGCTCGCTCCTCCAGATAGTTGTCGATGCAAAAGCGCCGC
>JANXUM010000330.1 GCA_025356215.1 Bryobacter sp.
CTCGCGTTCGTCATGCTCTTGGCCCAGGTAAAGGCGGTGCTTAGCGAACCGGCGCGGCCAAAACGCTTCTGGTACTGCGTCTGCAAAGAGTTGTAATGATAGTTCGCCCCGGTGATGTACTGCTGAATGTTCGAGTAGCCCTTATAGGGCCGCAGGTAGTTAGTGTTGGCCAACGCCGTCGTGCTCCCCGGGACAAACTGGGTCCGCCCGTAACCGAGCGGCAATTGATTGATGTCCTGTAAGTAGGACAGATTGGCCGCAGAGGAACCAACATAGCTGACCATGAGTGTCGAATCCTTACTCAGTCGGCGCTGCACTCCGAAGCTCCAGGTCATCGATCGCGGGTTTTTCATGTCGAGCGAGTGCGAGTTGACGATACTGGAAACGGCCAGCGCCGAGGCCGCGCCGTTGGTCGGGTTCTCCACGTCGCCGTTTAACACCACCGTCGAGGAATTGAAAGGCGCGTTGTTGATGCCGCCGAAGATGTAGTTGCCCTGAATCCGCTCGTAGGCCATTCCATAGCCCCCGCGAATGACGGTCTTCTCGTTCAAGGCGAACGCGAAGCCAAGCCGAGGCGCAAAGTTGCCCCATCGCGTGATCGAACCGCCCTTTGGCAGCTTATGGAACAGCGCCAACACCGCCGGATCGTCGTATTGCGGGATTCGGCCCTTGGCCGTATCGGGAAAGCCATCCCCCGGAATGACGAGCCCGTTGTAACGGTTGACCGCGCTGATGATCGTCCCGTTGCTGGGGTTCAGCACCGCTGCCTGCTTAGGGTCGTAGTATTCGGGTAAGAATTGAACCGTGTTGTTCAACGCGCTGTACTGCGGCTGCATGTAAGACCAACGCAAGCCGATGTTCACCGTCAGCCGCCGGCTCACCTTCCAGTCATCTTGAACATAAGGCTCAAACTGCGTGAAGCGATACCAGCCTTGGCGCACGCTGGGGAATTCCGTGTAGGACTGAAACGCCCCCAGAAGAGCGTCGGCCACGGAGTTGCCGCTGCTGGGCACTCGCGAATTGGCGAAGTTAAATTGCCCGTTAATCGCCGGCGGGTTGTCCTGATTCTTGCGGCTCCGCATCAGTAACATGCCCATCTTCACGTTGTGGTTGCCCTGGTTGTAAGTCAACCCTTCCTTGAGCGTAAAGATGCGGTTGAAGTTGTTGAATGCCAGCGGCGTCACCGCCAGCGTCGTAAAGCCATTGATCGCGATCTGCGGAATTACATTGGACGCCTTGTAAATTGTCGGCAGCGTGATGCCCAAACCCTCGCGGGTAAAGCTCTTGACAAACAGCGGGTTGGGCAGCACTTCATCCTGCTCGATAATCACGTTGCCCGAATATGAGAATTGCGCCACGCTATGCCAACGCGGCGACACGACGCGGTTCCACTGAACCGACGTGTTGAGACCTGGAATCTTGCGGACATACTCGACGATATTCGTGATGTTGTTCAACTGCTTGTAATCGTCGTGCACCCAGTGGAAGTTGATCTGATTGCGTTCGTTCAGGTTGTAGTCCAGCTTGAACACCTCCTGGTGTACATCGGTCGGCTGCGGCGCATTGAATGAGAAGGTGGTTGCCCCCTGGTTGCCGTTTGGGTAGATATTGACCAGCTTGCGCAGGTTTGCATTCATGGCGCTCTGCGGAATGACGTTGTTCGGGAACGGCGTCTGGGTGGCCGGGTCGCGAATGACGGTGGCCCCAAAGTCACCGCTCTTCTGAAGCGCGCTGGGAACAGTCCAGGTGTTTGTCGTGGCAACACGCAGGCGCTTGATGTCCTCACCATAAAAGAAGAACAGCTTGTCGCGATTCCGATTGAAGCGCGTGCCTGGGATCAATACCGGCCCGCCAATGTTGCCGCCGAAGTTGTTCCACTTGAGCGGCGGCTTGGGCAATGTCGCGCCGTTGAAGGTAGTCGCGGTTAAATAGTCGCTCCGCCAATACTCGTAGAGCTTGCCATGAAACGCCTTGGTCCCGCTGCGGATCGTCATGTTGATCACCGCCCCCGAACTACTGCCAAACTCGGCGCTGTAGTTACTGGTCAGAGCGCGGAACTCGCCAAGGGAGTCCGGGTTGATATTGATGAAGTTATTGCCGCCCCCGCCATTGTCCTTGTTGTCCGCGCCGTCCAGGTTCCATGTGGCCGTATCCGTCCGGCCGCCGTTGATCGATTGCCCGCTGTTATTGACCCCATAGCCGCCAAACAAGCTGAAGCCGTCTGTGTAGTTGGTCGAGACGCCCGGCAGCAGAGCCAGTAGCTCCGGGAAATTACGGCCATTCAGCTGCAGTTCACTCGCCTGCTCGCCCGTCACCGTGTAGCCCACCTCACCGGTAGTGGTCTCAAGGACAAGCGCGTCGGCCTGCACGCTGATCGACTCCGTGACGTTGCCCACCTGCATCTTCAGGTTCACTGTAATGCTGACGTTGGTCGCCAGCGGGTTATTCTCGACGATCTGCTTCTTGAAGCCAACGGCCTCGCAGGTGATTCGGTAGCGGCCCACCGGTAGATCGGGAACGAAATAGAAACCGCTCTCGTTAGTCTGTGTTGTTCTGGTGAGACCGGTGTCCTGGTTGGTTACGGTTACCGTGGCGGTGGCAAAGGCCGCGCCGCCAGGGTCAGTTACTTGGCCGGAAATTTCCTGGCCGACGGTGGATTGACCAAACAGCCCCGTGGCGCTGATCAAAAGGAGGCACAAGGCCGGGATTGGATTGAAAAATTTCAACATGGATTGATCTTTCGATCCGCTCACTATATCCCAGTTCGCTCAATGCATAAAGATTTCTGCGTATAATTTTAGGACCTCGTCCCGGGTCGGGACGCGAGGATTGTTTGCTGGCGAGCCGCTAGCCAGAGCGTCGTCGGCCATCTGCGGCATCGCCTGCTGAAAGGCCGCCTCGGGGACACCATACTCTCGCAGCGTCGGCACCTTCAGATCGCGATTGAGATCCTCAAGCGACCCCAAGCCCGTGTGGCGAGCAAACGCGTCGTAGCGCTCTGGATTGCCGGAGTAACTAAAGCGTGTAACCGCGGGCAGCAGCATTGCATTGGACAACCCATGCGGAATGTGGAAATAGGCACCCAGCGGCCGCGACATGCCATGCACCAGTGCGACACTCGCATTTGAAAAGGCCATGCCAGCGAGCGTCGCCCCCGCCATCATCGCCTCCTTAGCGGGCAGGTCAGTTGAATCGCCAAAGGCGCGGCGCAGGTGGGCGACGATGAGGCGGCCCGCTTCCAGTGCCAACCCGTCGGAGAAGGCGTTGGCCTTGCGCGACACGTAGGCCTCAAGAGCATGCGTCAACGAATCGACGCCCACGGCCGCGGTCAAGCGCGCCGGCATGGTCAGTGAGAGCTCGTAATCGACCAATGCGACCGCAGGAAGCAGATGGCCGTCGAGGATCATCATCTTCACCCGGCGCGGGCCATCGGTGATAACGGTGATGCGCGTGCACTCGCTCCCCGTTCCGGCCGTGGAGGGAATGGCGATCAGCGGTAGACCCGGACGAGGGATCTTGTGATAGCCCATGTAGTCCGACAGCGGCCCGGGGTTGGTGGCAAGGATCGCAATGGCCTTGGCCGCGTCGATGGCCGACCCGCCGCCCAAGGCGACCACGCCGTCAGCCTGATGGGCGCGCAGCGCGTCCAGGCCCTGGGCGACGACATCGAGATCGGGGTCGGGCAGCACGCCGTCAAACATGGCGGTGGGCAAAGCGGCACGCAACATCGTGGCCGGCTCGCTGTCTTTAAGGTAGGGGTCGACGACCAACAGCGGCCTGCGCACTTGAAGCCGCGTGGCCTCGGTCGCCGCTCGTCGCGAGGCACCAGCGCCTATCACCAGGGTGGGCGGAAGCTGAAGCCTTAAGTCCATCGCGTCAGCGTTACCTTGGTCCGTGTATAGAATTGAACGCCCTCGTTGCCCTGCACGTGCAGATCGCCGAAGAAACTCTCGTTCCAGCCCGAGAACGGGAACAACGCCATTGGCGCGGGCACGCCGATGTTGACCCCGATCATGCCGCAATTGACCGACCTGGCGAAGTTGCGCGCCGCCCCGCCCGAGCGCGTGTAGATGACGGCTCCGTTGCCATACTGCGACCCGTTGGCCAGGGCGATCGCCGCGTCCAGGTCCTCCTCGCGCATCAGAGTCAGCACCGGCCCGAAGACCTCTTCGCGCAATAGAACCGATTCCGCGCCGACTCCAGCGACGATACTCGGCCCAATAAAGAAGCCCTCGGGCGGGTTTGGCGCCAATCGGCCGTCGACGAGCATCTCGCCGCCTTGTAAGAGATATTGCCGCACGCGCGCGACAGCGCCCTGGTCAATCATCGGCCCCATGCCGACGGGCGCACCTTCATCGGTGGCGCCAACCGACATCCCGGTCGTGAGCTTGCGTAGTCGCTCCGTGATCGGTTCCGCCGCCCGGCCCGCCACCACTACCACGCTGCCCGCCATGCAGCGCTGCCCTGAGCAACCGAAGGAAGAGGAGAGGATGGCTTCGGCGGCCAGGTCCATGTCGGCGTCAGGCATCACAACCATAAAGTTCTTAGCGCCGCCGGCGGCCTGCACGCGCTTGCCGTTGGCCGTGCCGCGCCGGTAGACGTCGCGTGCCACGGCGGTGGACCCGACAAAGCTGACGGCGGCGACATCGGGGTGATCGAGAATCGCTTGCACCGTCTCAACTCCGCCATGCACCAGATTCAAGACGCCGGGAGGAAGCCCGGCTTCAACGAAGAGCTCGACGAGGCGCGCCGCGGTGAGCGGCACCTTAGGCGACGGCTTGAAGACAAAGCTGTTGCCGCAGGCAATCGCCATCGGCATCATCCACAGCGGGATCATGGCCGGAAAATTGTAAGGAGTGATCCCGGCGCAAACGCCGACCGGGAAGCGCTCGGCCTCACCGTCGATATTGCGCGCCACTTGGCCCAGCTTCTGCCCCATCGACAGCGACGGAATGCCACAGGCCAAGTCCACGACATCGATGCCGCGCCGCAAGTCGCCTTGAGCCTCGACGAGCGTCTTGCCATGCTCACGGCAAATGAGCAGCGCGATCTCGTCGATGTGTAGTTCCAGGAGCGCCTTAAAACGGAACAAAACCCGCGCACGCTCCCCGGCGGGCGTGTTGGCCCAGTCCGGAAAGGCGGCCCTGGCGGCGGCTACCGCGACTTCGACGTCGGCCCGCGAGCCAAGTGGACAACGTGCGATTTCGATTCCGCGCGACGGATTGAATACGGGGGTAGACTCGCCCGACGCGCTTGGCGTCCAGCGGCTTGCGATGAGATTGAGCAGCATGAAACAAGGAGTATAACCGTCAGCCTGAGACGGTCGACTCCGATCCTACCTTTGCATCTAGTTAAAAACATTGAATACGTCTTAAAGTTTGCGATCACGTGACGATATGGATCTTAGTTGAGATTGAAGACAATGCAAAAACAGGATCAAGACGTAATTCGGGAATTCCTGGTCGAGAGCCATGAGAATCTCTCGCGGCTGGATCAAGACCTGGTGGAGTTGGAAAAACACCCCAAAAATGCGGAGTTGCTGGCGAGCATCTTTCGAACCATTCACACGATCAAAGGCACCTGCGGGTTTCTGGGCTTCACCACACTTGAGGCGATTACGCACCAAGCCGAAACGTTGCTTAGCCAAATGCGTGACGGCCAACGAGAACTGACGCCTTCGTTGACGACCCTCATTCTAGCCACGGTGGACGCTACCCGAACGGTGCTTGCGGCCATCGAAGCCACGGGAGAAGAGGGAAGCGAAACTTTCGCGGGTTTGACGGAAAGACTGCGGGTGGCCTCGAGCAAGACGCATGAGGAGATTCCAGTAGAGTTCAGGCAGGAAGAAGAAGCGACGAAGGTTTCGGCGGCCGCCGACGCCAATATCCGGGTGGGCGTCGGGTTACTGGACAAACTGATGGACCTGGTGGGCGAACTGGTGCTGACAAGGAACCAGATTCTGCAGTTCAATACTGAGCGTGAAGACCCCGCGCTGAACGCGACGGCGCAGCGGATGAATTTGATCACAACCGAGTTGCAGGAAGGTGTGATGAAGACGCGGATGCAACCGATCGGGATGATCTGGAGCAAGCTGCCACGGGTGGTTCGCGATATATCGGTGGGGCTGGGTAAGCAGATCCGGTTGGAGATGGACGGCACGGAGACCGAGTTGGACCGGACGATCATCGAGGCGATCAAGGACCCGCTCATCCATTTGGTTCGCAACGCTTGCGACCACGGCGTCGAGACGCCCGAGACGCGCACACGCGCTGGCAAGGCGGCGACTGGGACGGTGACCCTGCGCGCGTATCACGAGGGCGGGCAGGTGAACATCGAGATCTGCGACGACGGGGCCGGTTTCGATCTGGCGCGTCTGAGACAAATTGCCGTGGAAAAGCGTCTGCTGCGGCCCGAACAGGCCGAGAAGCTGAGCGACCGCGAGACGATGAATCTGATCTTTCTCCCGGGCTTCTCGACGGCAAAAGTTGTCACGAACATCTCGGGGCGCGGCGTCGGCATGGACGTCGTCAAATCGCACATTGAGAAGATCGGGGGCATCGTCGACTTGGCCAGCCGGCCGGGCGAAGGATGCTCGGTGAAGCTGAGAATTCCACTGACGCTGGCGATTATTCCCGGCTTGGTGGTCGCCAGTGGCAACCGGGGACCGGAGCCGGGCGTCGGCGAGCGCTTCGTGATTCCGCAGGTAAGCCTGGTGGAATTGATTCGGCTGGAGGGACCCAGCGGGCGGGCGCAGATCGAAAGCATTCACGGCACACCGGTCTACCGCCGGCGTGGCAGCCTTTTGCCGATCACTTATCTGAACGACGTTTTAGACCTGGGCAACAGCAACGACAACAACGTGATCAACATCGTTGTGTTGCAGGCAGAGGACCGGCAGTTTGGGCTGGTGGTGGATAGCATCAGCGACACACAGGAAATTGTCGTCAAGCCATTGGGCAAGCAACTCAAAGGGCTGAATATCTACTCGGGCGCAACGATCATGGGCGACGGATGCGTGGCGTTGATTCTGGACGTGTTGGGAATCGGCCAGCGCTCGGGGGTGCTTTCGGAATCGCGCGAACAAGCGCGTGGGGCACTTGAACAAAAGATACAGGCGGGAATCGAGCAGCAGCGACTGCTGTTGTTCCGGGCCGGAAGCTTTGAGCGTCTGGCTGTGCCGCTGTCTTTGGTGGCACGCTTGGAGGAATTTCCACTCTCGATGATCGAGCGAGCCGGAGGATCGATGGTGGTGCAGTATCGCGACCGCATCTTACCGTTGCTGACGCTGTCATCGCTGCTGGATGCCGGGGTGGCCAACGGATCGCAGACGGCCGATCCCGCGCAGGTGATCGTCTTTAACGACGGCAACCATGGGCTGGGGGTTGTGGTGGATCAGATTATCGACGTGGCCGAGGAGGCCGTGACGGTGCGGCAGAAGACGGATCGCAAAGGCCTGTTGGGTTCAGCGGTGGTGGGCGCGAACATTGCCGACTTCCTCGATCTCAACTTTGTCATCCGCGCGGCGGCGGGCGACTGGTTTGAGGAATCCGGCGGACAGGCGGCGCGCAAGAATGTTCTGGTGGCGGATTCGTCGGCCTTCTCGCGAGGCTTGATCCGTAGTGGGCTCGACATGGCGGGATACCGCGTGACGGAAGCGGCGAATCTGGACGAGGCGATTCGCGGGCTCGAAGGCCAGCCGGTGGATGTAGTGGTGGCGTCGATGGACCTGCCGCCATCGGGCAGTGCTTCGCTGGTGGCGGCGTTGCGGGCCCGGACAAGTTGGGAGCGCATTCCCGTGTTGGCGCTGGCAGAAACATTACGGCAGATCGAAGAGCGCGGCGCCGAGGCGGCGATGTTCCAGGACTGGCAGGTGAAGTCGGACCACAAGGCGATGCTTGAGTCCGTGGCGAGGCTGGCCGCCGCCCTGGCGGTCGAGGAAAAGTCCTATGCGGGAGCGGGGAGCTAAGAGATGGCAAACGAAAACAGAATGAACGGGTCCGGACAGTTCGCCACGTTTTATGTGGGAGACCTGTTCTTTGGCGTCGATGTGCTGAACGTGCAAGAAGTCCTTTGCTTCCAGCAAATGACACGGGTACCACAGGCACCTGGGGTGATCGAGGGGTTGATCAATCTGCGAGGCCAAATTGTGACGGCAATCGATATGCGAGGGAGACTGCGCTTGCCCGCGCGCGCGGCGGAGACAAAACCGATGAACATGGTGGTCCGGACGGTCGACGGAGCGGTCAGCCTGCTGGTGGACGAGATCGGCGACGTACTGGACGTGGACCAAGCCGCCTACGACCGCCCTCCGGAGAACCTCGCCCCGACGGCGCGGGATCTGATTTGTGGCGTCTACAAATTGAAATCCCGCCTGTTACTCATACTTGACGCGGAGAGAACCGCGGACCTCGCTGTCGGAATTGCCGCATAGCGGCGTGCCCATCGATTCTGGTACTTCGCGCAATTACTGGCGTCGAGACCCAATTACTTACAACACGATTTTAAGGAGAAACGACCATGTCAAAACAAATCGGCGAAGTCCGAAAGTCCTCCGGTGGAGCGGCAGTGCTCGACCGACCTTTACACAAAGCGGTGAAAGTCAAGCTGAGCGGCATAGCACCGGGGCCTACCGACGCTGCCGACCGGCAACAATTAGCCGACTGCGTTGCCCAGGTGGCGGCAATTCGAAAGACGCAGGCCGTAATCGAGTTCAGTATGGACGGCACGGTTTTGGATGCCAATGACATCTTTTTGTCCACGCTCGGCTACAGCATTGAGGAGATCAAGGGCAAGCACCACAGCCTGTTCGTCGATCCAGTTTATGGGCAGAGCGCGGAGTACCGCGAATTCTGGGCCAAGTTGAACCGCGGCGAATACCAGACAGGGGAATCCAAACGCATTGCCAAGGGCGGCAGAGAAGTGTGGATTCAGGCCAGCTATAGTCCGATCTTCGATTTGAGCGGCAGGCCAGTAAAAGTTGTAAAGTACGCCTCGGACGTGACGCGGCAGAAACTGGCGGCTATCGATTTTCAGGGTCAGATTACGGCGATCCGGAAGTCGCAGGCGGTGATCGAGTTAGATATGGACGGCACCATCCGCGACGCGAATGAAAACTTCCTCAACACGCTCGGCTATAGCCTAAACGAAATCAAGGGTAAGCACCACAGCATGTTCGTTGAACCATCCTTTGGGCGGAGCGCCGAATACCGCGAGTTTTGGGCCAAGATGAACCGCGGCGAATTTGAATCCGCCGAATATCTGCGGATTGGCAAGGGCGGCAGGGAAGTTTGGATCCGCGCGGCCTACAATCCGATTCTGGATTTAAACGGCAAGCCGTTCAAGGTGGTCAAGTGCGCCGCGGATTTCTCAAGGGAGAAGAGGGCGCTGCTGGGGATGATCTCTGACGCGACAATGCTGGCGCAGGCGGCGTCTGAGGGGCGGATGGGCCATCGCGCCGACGCAAGCCAACACGAGGGCGATTACCGCAAGGTGATCGAAGGATTTAACAAAGCGCTGGATACGGTGATGGAACCGTTGAAGGTAACGGCGCAGAACGCCTCGGCTCTGGCCTCGTCGTCGGAAGAATTGACGGCGGTCAGCCAGCAGATGGCGGGCAACGCCGAGGAAACCGCCACGCAGGCCAATGTGGTGTCCGCAGCCAGCGAGCAGGTTTCACGCAATGTTTCGTCGGTCGCTTCGGCCTCCGAGCAGATGCAGGCGTCGATCCGGGAGATCGCCAAGAACGCAAATGAGTCGGCGCGGGTTGCCAAGAACGCGGTGAGCGTCGCCGACAGCACAAACCAGACGGTGAAGAAACTGGGCGAATCGAGTCAGGAGATCGGCAATGTGATCAAGGTCATTACATCGATCGCGCAGCAGACGAATCTTTTGGCGCTAAACGCGACGATTGAGGCGGCGCGAGCCGGAGAAGCCGGCAAGGGCTTTGCGGTTGTGGCGAATGAAGTGAAAGAACTGGCCAAGCAGACGGCAAAGGCAACCGAGGAAATTGGGCAAAAGATCGATGCAATCCAAGGAGACACAAAAGGCGCGGTGAAGGCCATCGACGAGATCAGCACGATCATCAATCAGATCAACGACATCTCCAACAGCATCGCCTCGGCGGTGGAGGAGCAGACGGTGACGACGAACGAGATCGGCCGCAGCGTGACCGAGGCGGCCAAGGGCGTCGGGGACATTGCCAAGAACATTGGCGGTGTGGCGATCGCGGCCAAGAACACCACGCAAGGTGCCAACGACACCCAAAAAGCATCGGCGGAATTGAGC
>JANXUM010000373.1 GCA_025356215.1 Bryobacter sp.
GCGCGCTGGACCACGTCGAGAAGCGCGGACATGGTCTCAGGGTGAGAGACGCCAACCCGCTCGAGTGTCTCGGCAACGGTCGTAGCGATGGCACCGAAGGGGATTTCGTTTTTCAAGAAGGCCTCGACTGCCACTTCGTCTGCGGCGTTGAGCGTGCACCCGGCGCTGCCGCCGGCGCGGATGGCCTGGTAGGCGAGGCCGAGCAGCGGGAACTTGTCCCAGTCCGGCGGATGGAAGTCCCAACGATGGGTCTCATCCCAGCGCAACTTCGGGACAGGCGCGTCCGCCCGTTCCGGATAGGTGAGCGCATATTGTATGGGCATGCGCATGTCGGTGGCGCAGACCTGGGTAATCACACTGCCGTCGTTGAACTCCACCATCGCGTGTACCTTGGACTGGGGGTGGACGGTTACCTCCACCTCGTCGGCGGTGAAGTCGAAAAGCCAGCAGGCCTCGATGACTTCAAAGCCCTTGTTCATCAGGGTCGCCGAATCGATCGTGATCCGCGGCCCCATCTTCCAGGTGGGGTGGTTGAGGGCTTGAGCCGGCGTGACGTGCGTAAGCTCTTCCTTGGGAGTTAAGCGGAAGGGTCCGCCCGAGGCGGTAAGGATCAGCTTGATCGCTTCGGCTCGCTTGCCCGCCCTGAGACATTGGTGCGCGCCGTTGTGCTCGCTGTCGACGGGCAGTAACTCCGACCCATGTTGGCGCACGGCCGCCATTACGATTTCTCCACCCGACACCAGCACTTCCTTGTTGGCCAGGCCGATGCGCTTGCCCAGTTTGATGGCCTCGTAGGTGGCCTCAAGGCCAGCCACGCCAACGATGGCGGACAGTACGAAGTCAACCTCGGGCGCGGTCGCGGCCGTTACGCGGGCGGCGGCACCAGACTCCAATTGCGGCCAATCCGTTTTGGGCAGACCGAGCTTGGAGAGCTCCTTGGCCAAGGCCTCGCGGCACGCCTCATCGGCTACCACGGCCAATCGAGGCCGGAATTCAGCGATTTGTTGCGCCAGCAGTGACACGTTGTTGCCAGCCACCAGCGCATGGATGCGATAACGCCCCTGCCATCGCCTCACAACGTCGAGCGTATTTACGCCGATCGAACCCGTCGAACCCAACACCGTCAGCATCTGCATCGATGCTCCATGTTAGCAATCGCTTATTGCCATTTGACGAGAGCTTTGCCCACCCAGCATGGATGCGGCCGCACCTTGAACATGGTGCTGAGCGTGGGGGCGATGTCGAAGTTGTTTACGCCCGGTGCCAGCTCTCCGGCCTTGACGCCGGGCCCGGCCAGGATGACCGGGATCTGCAACTCGTTCATCCGCAAGTTGCCGTGTTTGGTGCCAGTGCCCCCGTGGTCCGCCGTCACAACGATGAGGGTCTTATCGCCGACGGTTGTCACCAATTGGCCAACTAGCGCATCGATCCTCTCCAGTTCGTCAATGTAATGCGCGCCCTCCCAACCCTGAGTGTGGCCGGCGTGGTCCACATCGTCCAGGTGTACAAACAGGAGGGCGGGTTTCTCCCGATTCCAGTATTCGATAGCGGCTTGAGTCGTCTCGGCGCTGTGTAGCACCCGCTGGGCGCTGTGCAGTGCCGATTTCTCAATCAGCCGCCCAAAACCGTCCCAATCGTAGATGGCGGCAAGCTTAAGCGCGGGCTTGGCTGCGTGGAGGACGCCGAAGATTGTCGGGAAGATGGGCTCCGTACCAATGCAGACCGGGTCGATTTCGTGTTTGTCTCGCTCCCATTCGTTGGAGGTGACGCCGTGCTGCTCCGGCCCTGCGCCTGAAACGATGCTGGACCAGTTTGGAGAGGACACGGTCGGCATCACGCTGCGGGCCTTCAGAGTGTAGGCCCCTCGCTTCATCAGCGCCTTGAGGTTGGGAGCTTTGGCCTTTTCAATTCCTGCCACGGAGAGTCCGTCGATCCCGATGACGACCGCAGATTGAGGACGCTGTGACCATAGGGAGGTGACAAGAAAAATGATCCATGTGAAACGCATAGGCACGATGCTAACGCGACAGGGTTAATAACCGATGAAGAAAGAAAGGGGAGAGAATAACAGAAGACCCAAAGGGCGCCGGGGAGCTTAAGTTGCTTCAGGGGTCTTTCTGAGGTTAGTCTCGCTTTGGTGGGAGTTGTGAGCTCCCCGGCTTGATTCCAATACTAGAATACTGTTTTTGGAATTGCAAGAACTTTCTACAAAAAATTATAGGTGAACCGACTTTCATTCACCCTTCAGCTTCACTTCAACTCCGGCGATGTCTTCTAACACCTTGATTGTAGAGCAGATATCGGCTTCTCCGTGACCTTTGGCGATGGCGGCCTGGAACATCTGGCGGGTTAAGGAAGTGAGAGGCAAGGGTACGTCCAGTTCTGCGGCAGAGTCGAGCATCAGGCCGATGTCCTTGTGCATCCATTTCACGGAGAAGTTGGTGGAGAAGTCGCGACGAAAAACATAGGGGGCCTTAAAGGAGATCAGGCCGGACTTGGCGGCGGAATTATCGAGCACTTCGAGCATCAGCGCCGGGTCGACGCCGGCCTTGGTGGAGAGCACCAGGCCCTCGTTGAAGGCATTCAGGAGATTGGACAGGATGAGGTTCTGGGTGAGTTTGGCGTGCAATCCGAGGCCCGGACCGCCGCAGTAAAAGAGTTTTTTGCCCATTGGCTCAAAGTAGGGCTTTACGCGCTCGAAAACTTCTTTGTCGCCGCCGACCATAAAGGTTAAGTTGCCGGACTCGGCGCCAGGGCGGGAACCGGTGCAGGGGGCGTCGAGGAAGTGGACGCCTTTGGCCGCGCAGGCCGCGCTGAGCTTACGCGAGGCAGAAGGCGCAACGGTGGAGGCATCGACGACCACCGTGCCCGGCTTGGCCCCTTCAATGAGGCCGTCCTGGCCGAGACAGAGTTCGGTGCTCATGGCCGAATCTCCGACGCAGAAGAAGACGCAATCCGAGTGGGCGGCAACCTCAGCCGGGGTCTTGCAGGCAACGCCACCGTGAGCGGCGGTAAAGGCTTCGGCCTTGCCGGGGGAGTGAGTCCAAACGGCCACGGTGTGGCCCGCTTCAATCAGATGCCGAGCCATGGGAGCGCCCATGATGCCCAAACCGAGAAATCCAAGATTCGCCATAGATCTACGATTGTAGTGCAACCCGACAATCGTAGAAGATTCAGCGCCGGTTCAATTTCGCCTGATCGGGAGCCGACTGAAGGGCCGCTTCTAGGCGACTTGCGAAACGCTGCCCGCCTTGCGCATGAGGCGCAGAACGAGGAGGTCGGAGGGCTGAAAAGCGGTCATCGGAACGTTTCCGGAGTCTGCGTCGTCGACGACGATGTGGCGGCGGATGAGCACCCGCAGTTCTTCAACGGAGACACCGAGCTGCTGGGCAGCTTCGGTCTCGGTGTATTGCGCCTTATTGACTACGGGCTTGCTGATCATGAGACTAGCCTGATTGTAGGGTTTGCCGGCGACGCGAAGAATCAGGCGTACCCCTAGATCTGGTCTCAGTGTTGCCTGATGCACTAGTGGGTCAGCAGTACTACTAACGCCCGAGGAAGCGGGCGTACAGGCTTCTTGCGACCCCAATGTCCTGGGTGCCCTTGATAATGGCGCGGCCGTCGGGGAAGATGGTCAGTTCGTGCTGATCGCTGGGGGAAAAGCGCAGGGCAAAGTCGTTGCGGCGGAGGGTGCCGAGGCCAGCCAGTTGCAGTTCCAAGGCCGCCAGATCGAGAGCGGCGTGGCGCTCGTGAATTTGTACGGCGTTGCGCCCGCAGAGACTGATTGGCGCGCGCGTGCGACCGTCGAGATACTGAAAGCGGCGCTGGCCGCAACAGACGCAATTGGCGTCGACGGAGACGCGAACCTGCCGTGTCTCAAAGCTCCAGCAATCGAAGGTGGCCAGCTTGAGAGGCAGGGCCGCCGCCCCGGCGACGATGAGCTTGGTGGCCAGGGCGGTTTGCCAAGCGGCGATCATGCTGGTGATGGAATTCAAGACTCCGGCCGTTTCGCACGTGGGCTGCGCGCCGGAGGGGGGATCGGGATAAACGCAGCGCAGGCAGGGGCCGTGGCCGGGGAGGATGGGAAAGGCGAGGCCGTAAGAGCCGACCGCCGCACCGTAGATCCAGGGCAAGCCGCGCTCGACGGCGAAATCATTGATCAGGAATCGCGTTTCGAAATTGTCGGTTGCGTCGAGAATCAGGTCGACGTCTTCGAGAAGGTCTTCGATGTTGGCGGCGTTGAGATCGACGGCGAGAGGTTCTACGGTGATGGCGCTGTTTACCCTGAGCAAGTGGAGGGCGGCGGCGGGAGCCTTGGGGCTTTGGTCGCGGGCGTCGGTCTCGTCGAAAAGCCACTGGCGCTGGAGGTTGGAGAGCTCAACGGTGTCGCGATCGATCAGCTTGAGCTTGCCGACGCCAGCGCGGGCCAGGGCCCCGGCTTGAAAGGTACCCAGAGCTCCGCAACCGACAATGGCGACGGAGGCGGAAGTGAGCTTTGCCTGGCCGACGGGTCCGATTGGGGAAAAACGAATCTGCCGCGAATAGCGGTCGGGAGGCAACACTAAGTCAATGTTAACAATCCAATGCGAGTGAGGTTGCTAATATCGTCAAAGGTGGCATTGCGTAGGCAGTGGAAAGTGTTGGGCCTGGTGTCCTGTTTCGCCCTCATCACGACTGTGGCCAGTGCGCAGTCCTACGACGGGCGCAGCATCTCTGCGATCCGATTTTCCCCGGCAGTGCAGCCGATTCCCGACGACGAGTTACGCAAGATTGTGCCATTGAAGCCGGGCGACCTCTATACGGCGGCCAAAGTGCGGGCCGCGATGGCCGTGCTGTTCCAAACCGGGCGTTACTCCAACTTAAGCGCGGACGTGGACGCGGCAGGAGAGGGCCTTACGGTTACTTTCCAGACGGAGCTGAATTCGTTTGTGGGTAACGTGGATGTGAGCGGGCAACCCGGTGTGGTTCCACGCGGTGCGCTGATCAACGACGCCAAGGTGGGATTGGGACCTCGTTTTGAGGAAAGCGCGCTCAATCAATCA
>JANXUM010000374.1 GCA_025356215.1 Bryobacter sp.
CTTTGGCGGAGGGGTTGAGTGAGACTTCGCGCATCGCGACTTTGAGGCTGGGATGCAGGAGCCCGGACAAATGGATTTTCTGTGAGTTGGGGTAGCTGAAAGTGCTGAGGGTGGTCGACATTTAAATTCTCCTAAAATGCCAGACCCAGGGGAAGCGAGGAGTGTTGCTGTGGCCGAAGCCGCCATTCCTACGCCGGTATGACCCGGATCAGGTTCTAAGGGACTCACTGCCCCGCGCATTTTACAGCGCGATTTCGCGTGTCTCAGCCCCATTCGGCATTGGCCGGGCGGGGCGCCCCTTGGCTGCTTTCTATAGTAGCGGAATCGAGAGTAGCGGAATCAGACGCTAAAGACTCGCCCCTTATGCTGACCCACCAGAAGCTGAAACAACCGGTGCGCCATCAGTTCATGGAGGCTCCACAATTCTTTGTTGGCCTCAAAGATGGCCGTCGCGTCATGGCCCGGGGCAACGCCCGCGCCGCCTCTCAGCGCGGCACCCGCCTCGGCCAGAATCGGGTCCGTCATCACCTCGCCGGCCATCTCCCAAAGTGTGATGAAACGGTCGATCGCCGTCGGAAACGAGATGTCGAAAACGCCATCGTTCGACGTTGTGCGGGGCGGCTTGAAATCCAAGTTAAATGGCCCGTTGTAGCCGTAGGTGCGCAGCAGCACGAGTACATTGAGCCAGTCGAAGGGATTGACCAAGCCCACAGCGATGTCGACGTCATGCTTCAAGCGATAGCCGTCATTGATGTCAAAGTGGAACAGCTTGCCGCACAACAGCGCGCGGGCCAGCGAGGAGCGCACCGCGCCGCCCCACATCAACTCGTGCAGATACTCGGGGTTCAAACCCACCATCTCGGGGTGCTTCAGTTGTCCTGAGAAAATCCAGGCCAGCATCGCGTCCGACGTGGGCAATAAAATTTCAGCCTGCGGCTCAAACGGCTTGGCCTCCATGCAATGCAGCATCGTTGGCCGCCCCTTGGCTTTCGCGATTTCGATGTCCGCTTCGCAAGCCGCGTTCATGCCTTCGGCAAACCATTTCAGCGTTTGCACTTCGTCGACAATTCCCTGAAATTGATAGCCCAGCGAGCCGGGCCAATATACAACGTACTGTGCCCCGAGCTCATGGCCGATTCCGATCGTGTTGCGCAGCCGCCACTTGGCATACTCGCGCACCTCTGTCTGCTCACCCGCCGGCCCGCCCGCAAAAACCGCGTGATGAAAAGTCTCGGTCGTCACCATTGAACACTTCAGCCCATGCTTCTTGAGCGAAGCGCCAATCTGCCCCACAATCTCCGCCTGCTTGTCATTCCCCAGGGCGTCATAGGGTAGAACATCGGTGTCATGCGTGCACCAGTAGTTCAAGCCGATCTCGGCAAAGCGTTCGATGACCGTCTCAAAATGCACCGGCTTGCGAGTGGGCGCGTGGAAGATCGCGTGGCCTTCGTATGCGGCCGCCCATTGCGGGCCGGTGATGAAATGCTTGCGGCGTTGTTCCGGCGTGTAGGACCCGCCGCAGGCCTGATAGAGGCGTCCGACGAGGGCGCGCTGTTCTTCTGTGTTCAGTGACATCGCGATTAGTTTATCCTGCCCCGGCTTCGGTTGATAGAATTGACGTTTCGTCATGACTGAAGTTCACGTTTACCCGCCCTCGGAAGAATTCGTCAAGCTCGCCAATGTCTCCGGCATGGACGCTTACCGCAAGCTCTACCGCGAGGCCGCCGAAGATCCCGATGCCTTCTGGGGCGCGCTCGCCAAAGAGCATTTGCACTGGCACCAGCCGTTCGAACAAGTCTGCGATTGGCAGCCGCCCTTTGCTCAATGGTTCGTCGGCGGCAAGATCAACGCCTGTTACAACTGTGTCGACCGCCACGTGCTCGCCGGCCACGGCGAAAAGGTGGCCCTGCTATTTGAAGGCGAGCCTGGCGACCACCGCGCCATAACTTATGCCGAAACGCTGGCCTCGGTCTCGCGCTTCGCCAACGGGCTGCTCGCGCTGGGCTTGAAGCAAGGCGACCGTGCCATCGTTTACATGCCGATGATCCCCGAGGCGGTCTTCGCCATGCTGGCCTGCGCCCGTCTCGGCATCACCCATAGCGTCGTTTTCGGCGGCTTCTCGGCGGAAGCGCTCAAAGCGCGCATCCAGGATCTCGGAGCCAAACTCGTGATCACCGCCGACGGCGGATGGCGGCGTGGCAAAGAAATCAAGCTCAAGCCCGCCGTCGATGAGGCCTTGCTCGAATGTCCAACGGTTGAAAACGTAATCGTCTGCGAGCGCACTAAGGGCGACGTCACGATGCTTCACGGCCGCGACCATTGGTGGCACACGATCGAAGCCGGCCAAAGCGAACATTGCCCGGCCGTCCCTCTCGATAGCGAGCATCCGCTATTCGTCCTCTACACCTCCGGCACCACCGGCAAGCCCAAAGGGATCCTGCACAGCACCGCTGGCTACTTGCTGCAATGCACCAAGACCGTCAATTGGGTCTTCGATCTCAAGCCGAACGATGTCTACTGGTGTACCGCTGACATCGGCTGGGTCACCGGTCACAGCTACATCGTCTATGGGCCGATGTCGATGGGCGCGACCCAAGTCATCTACGAAGGCGCTCCCGATACCCCGAATTTCGATCGCTGGTGGCAGATTGTCGCCAAGTATCGCGTGACGATTTTCTACACTTCACCCACCGCCATTCGCGCGCTCATCCGCCAGGGGGACCACTGGCCCAACGGGCATGATCTCTCCAGCCTGCGCCTGCTCGGCAGCGTCGGCGAGCCAATCAATCCCGCCGCCTGGGAGTGGTATCACAAGACCATCGGCAAGTCGCTTTGCCCAATCGTCGACACTTGGTGGCAAACCGAGACCGGTTCGATTCTGATCGCGCCCATGCCCGGCGCCGTCCCTCTTAAGCCCGGCAGCGGCACCCTGCCCATGCCCGGCGTCATCGCCGAAGTTGTCGATCTCAAGGGCAATCCCGTCGCCGACAATCACGAGGGCTACCTCGTCATAAATCGCCCCTGGCCCAGCATGGTGCGCAACATCTGGGGTGACCCGGAGCGCTTCCACGATCAGTATTGGAGCAAGCTCCCCGGGCGCTACTTCACCGGCGACGCGGCCCGGCGTGACGCCGATGGATACTTCTGGGTCCTTGGCCGCGTCGACGACGTGCTGAACGTTAGCGGTCACCGTCTCAGTACGATGGAAGTCGAAAGCGCGCTGGTCCACCACCCCGCCGTAGCTGAAGCCGCGGTCGTCGGCAAACCGCACGAGATCACTGGCCAGGCCGTCTGCTGCTTCGTCACGCTCAAGAAGGGCGACTACGATCAAGAGGCCCTCGGCAAAGAACTGCGCCAGTGGGTGGGCCATGAGATCGGCGCCTTTGCCCGGCCCGAGGAGATCCGCTTCACCGACGCCCTACCCAAGACTCGCAGCGGCAAAATCATGCGCCGTCTGCTGCGCGAACTCGTCACCAACAACACGGTCGCGGGCGATGTCACCACACTCGAAGACTTGAGCATCCTATCCACGCTGGCCGCCCAGCAAGACGACGAGGCGTAACATGCTGATCGCCAAAGAGCTTCTCGCCCGTCACTTCGAATACTCGTTGTGGGCCTCGCTGAAAATTTTGGAGGCGGCCGAGAATCTGCCAGCCGAAGCCGTCGATAAGGACCTTGGCAATAGCTTCGGCGGCATCCTCGGCACGCTCACACACATCTTTCAGGCGGATCGCGTCTGGCTCAAGCGCTTTGAAGGCGACCCCTATTTTAAGCTCGTGCAAGAAGGCGAAAGCTACGACCTGGCCAAGCTTAAGTCCGAGTGGCCCGCCGTCATCGGTGCCTTCGCCTCTTGGATCCGCGCTCAGGACGACGCCAAGTTCGAAGACCAACTCTTCTGGCGCAACGTGCGAGGCGAGGACAAGACAGAAGCGATGTACAAGATCCTGCTCCACATCGTCAACCACGGCACCTATCACCGCGGCCAAGTCATCACGATGATCAAACAGGCTGGCGGCGAAGTCGTCTCCACCGACCTCGTCTACTACCCGGGGATGTAGATTTTGTTCTTCGAGTAAAGCACCGCGTGGCCGCCAATCTTGACGCGGTCGCCCACAAGTTCACACCACAATTCTCCACCGCGTTCGCTGATCTGTTTGGCTCGCAACGTCGTCTTGCCCAGCCGTGCTGCCCAGTAGGGGATCAACGTCGAGTGCGCCGAGCCTGTTACTGGATCCTCGGCTATCCCCGTGCCAGGAGCGAAGAATCGCGATACAAAATCAATGCCCGGCTGATCGGACGGCGCCGTCGCGATCACCCCCAGGCGGTCGATCTTCGACAATTCCCCCATGTCGGGCTTCAAGCGACTGAGTTCGCTTTCGCTGGAGTAGAGGGCAAAGTAGTCCCGAGCCGCCAGAATCTCTTGGGCTGGCAAATCAAGGCCCGCCAGCAAATGCGGACTGACGGCGGTCTGCACGGGTGGCCGGGAAGGGAAGTCCAGCGTGTACATTCCATCCGCGATCGTCACACCCAACGGACCGGATTTCGATTCGAAGACAATCTTCGTTAAGCCGGGGGCGAGAAACTGCCGGATGACAAAAGCGGAGGCCAATGTGGCGTGCCCACAAAGATCGATCTCGTCTTTGGGAGTGAACCAACGAATGTGATAACCCTCGGAAGTGGGGACGAAGAACACGGTCTCGGCCAAATTGTGTTCAGATGCGACTGCCTGCATGGTGGCGTCGGGTAACCAATTTTGAAGCGGAATTACGGCGGCGGGGTTGCCGTGGAAGATCGTGTCGGTGAACGCGTCGACGACGTAGGCGGTAAGCGGCATTCCTTATTGTATTAGTGAATGCGCTGGCGGTTTCGCTCGTTCATCACCAGTTCGTCAAAGATCGCCAATACCTGCTTGCGGTATGTGTAGATGCGCTTCAGATTGTCGCGAAAGTTGTCGGCGTACTGCCGAGTGCCGAGCCATTTCTGAAGCGTTAGTTTTGGAACGTCAATATCGCGCCGCAAGTCGTCTGCGGCGTGTCCGCGCAAAAACAGGCCATAGAACATGGCGGCTTCGCGCTGCGGTGCTAGAGGATCGGCTTCGTCCCGGAACAACATGGATTCAACTCTTCTTCTCTTGACGCTTCAAATCGCATTTTCGCGTCAAAAAAGAGTATACGAAGCCGATCCAAAACTGGCAAGGGCCTAGCGCAAGGCCACGTGAATTTGGTCGATCGCCGACATTTCCTCCGGCGTAACTTGCGTTCCTCCGAAGCCCAGAAAGCCACCCTCTTTAGCCGCCTCGGCCACTTTCATCGCCAAATCGGAAAGCCAACCCTTGAACTCTTCGGCCTCCTCCGGGCTCGCCTTCAAGTTCAACAAAGCCGCCACTTCCCGGCAGGCCGCCAATCCCTTCTGCCGGATCGAGTCCTGGGTCTCGGCTTCCAGCTTCGGAACATGCAGGTTTTCCTTCAGATCTTCGGCAATCACCCGCATCAGTTCCGTATGCGCATGCTCCAGCGCCTCGCGGATCATTGCTGAAGCCGCCGAGGATTCCTGAATCAACCCGATCGGGCCGCTCGGGCTCGCCGCGACCACGATCATTCCTGTCAAAAAAGGGACCCTCCGAAGAAGGTCCCACTCGTCCACTGTGAAATTCGATTTATTGGCCATGGTTTAGTCGCTATCGAGCCAATTGTAGATCAACGCCCCCAGGCCCGCGCCCACCAGCGGCGCGATCCAGAAGAGCCACAATTGCGATAGCGCCCATCCGCCCACAAATACCGCCGGTCCAGTTGACCTTGCTGGGTTCACCGATAGATTCGTCACCGGGATGCCGATCAAGTGAATCAAAGTGAGGCAGAGGCCGATGGCCAACGGCGCAAATCCAGCCGGGGCCCTCTTGGATGTTGAACCGAGAATTACGATCAGGAAGAACAGCGTCAGGACGACTTCGGTAATCAGAGCCGCCACCATCGTGTAGTTTCCAGGCGAGTGTTCGTCAAAGCCATTCGACGCAAAGCCGCCAGCAAGACTAAAGTCGCTCTTGCCGCTGGCGATCATGTACAAAACGCCGGCGCCGGCAATTGCGCCCAGCACCTGCGCCACCCAATAGGGCAGAATTTCACTTGCCGGAAAACGCTTGCCAACGAACAGACCGAGCGAAACCGCTGGATTGAGATGGCAGCCGGAGATGTGCCCGATCGCAAATGCCATGGTTACGACAGTCAGGCCGAAGGCGAGCGACACTCCCGTGAGCCCAATTCCAACATTTGGAAAAGCAGCGGCCAAAACGGCACTACCGCAGCCGCCAAAAGTTAGCCAAAAAGTGCCGAAAAATTCTGCGGCACATCGTTTGGAGAGAGTTACAGACATAGTCAGAGTCCTTTCTGGGTCAGGCTTCTGGGAGTATACTCTAGCTGAAGAGGTATTGACATCACAATGAAAAAGATTCTCGCTGTTACCGTATTGGCAAGCGCCGCCGCCTTTGCCGAATCCTGGACTGGGACCATCGTCGACACGTCCTGCAAGAGCAAGGACTTGGCCAGCCACACGAAGTCCTGCCTGCAGGGTTGCGCCAAGAGCGGTCTCGGCATCGTACTGAGCGACGGCAAATTCGTCAAGTTCGATGAAGAAGGCAACGTCAAGGCTTTGGCCGCGTTGAAGGCCAGCTCCAAGGATAAGGATCTGAAGGGTAAGGTCACCGGTTCCCTTG
>JANXUM010000389.1 GCA_025356215.1 Bryobacter sp.
CCTTCGCCTCCGCCCCCGCCGGGGAGTTTGGCAACATTGGCCGTAACGTTCTCTATGGTCCGAAGCTCGGCGCAACCGACTTCTCGATCTTCAAGACCACCGCGATCACCGAGCGCGTCTCGGCTCAGTTCCGCGTTGAGATGTTCAACATCTTCAACAAGGTCAACTATGCCGGCCCCGGCACAAGCTTCGCGTCCTTCGCGGCGCTCGGCCTGATGTCCAATACCCGCAACGGCTCAGGCGCCCCCGGCCTCGGCTTCGGCGAACCCCGCAATACCCAGTTGGCTTTGAAGATCATCTTCTAAGGAAAACCCAACATGCCATACCGTCTAAGAAGCCTGCCAGCCATCGCGCTGGCGGGCTTCTTCCTCAGCATCGCCGCACTGTCCGCACAGTCTAAAAAGATGTGGACCGATGCCGAGGTCATGAAAATCCACACTGAGGCCTACCTCATCGATCTTCACAACGACATCCCCTCTAAAACCGTCAACGGAGCTAACTTTATGGCCCCCGGCGGTGGCGAGCACACCGACATCCGCCGCATGAAGCAAGGCGGCATCGGTGCCCAGTTCTTCGCCGCCTTCGTCCCCGCCAGCTTCGCCGCCACCAATGGCAGCGCCCACCACGCCCTCGCCATGATCGACACGATCAAAGAAGACATCGTCAAAAAGAGCGACGGTCAATTCGGTTTCTCTGCCACCGCCGCTCAAATCCTCGCCAACAAAAAGCTTGGCCGCATGAGCGCTCTCATAGGCATCGAAGGCGGCCACGCGATCGAAGACGATCCCCGCCTTCTCCGCCGCTTCTATGAACTCGGCGTCCGCTACATGACCCTCACCTGGTCCAACACCAACAACTGGGCCGATTCCTCTGGCGACATCAACGATCCCAGGATCAAGCACCACGGCGGCCTCACTAATCTCGGGCGCGAAATCGTCCTCGAGATGAACCGCCTCGGCATGATGGTCGACATCTCCCATGTCGCCGCAAGCCACTCCAGTTGCCGCGCCCTCTGTGACGCTTCCCGCAACATGACCGACGATATGATCAAGGCCCTCGCCAAAGTCAACGGCGTCATTGCCATCAACTTCTCCTGCGACTTCCTCAGTCAAAAATCCCGCAACGCGAGCCCCATGAGCCGCCCCGAAATCGTCGCCGAGCGCGATCGACTCATGGCCAGCAAAGACCAGCCCGCCGCCATCGAAGAGATGCAAGCCCTCATGGCCAAGGCACGCGCCAACACCCCCCGCGCCACTCTTCAGGACGTCGTCGATCACATCGATCACGTCGTCAAATTGGTCGGCGTCGAACACGTCGGCATCGGTAGTGACTTTGACGGCGTCGGCTGCACCCCAGATGGCCTTGACGACGTCGCTAAATTCCCAAATCTCACCCGCGCTCTGCTCGAAAAAGGTTACACTCCTCAGATGATCGCTAAGATCTATCACGGCAATTTGATACGGCTGATGCGGGATGTCGAGATGACCGCCAGCGCAATGAAATAATCCCTTGCCAACACTAAACGCACCCTTCGACAAATACCAATTGGACGGCGCCTTCGACGAGATGTTCGACTCGGCCGGGGCCGTCCGCCCTCACTACGCACCCCTCTTCAACATGCTCGAAGAGTCCTCCGCCGACGATCTTCGCCATGCTAAGCAGGAGAGCGACCTGATCTTCCTCAATCAGGGCATCACCTTCACCGTCTACGGCAAAGAGGAGGGCACCGAGCGCATTTTCCCCCACGACCTTCTCCCGCGCATCGTCACCCGCAAGGAATGGGCTCATGTCGAGGCGGGTCTCACCCAACGCATCACCGCGCTCAACCTCTTCTTGCGCGACATCTATCATGAGGGCCGCATCCTCAACGACGGCGTCGTCCCTCGCGAGCTCGTCTATACCTGTAAGTACTTCCGCCGTCAGATGCGCGGCCTGCGCGTCCCCAAGGACGTCTACATCGCCGTCACCGGCACCGACCTCATTCGCGATCTCGACGGCCAATTCATGGTCCTCGAGGACAACCTCCGCGTCCCCTCCGGCGTCAGTTATATGCTCACCGGGCGCCAGGTGATGAAGCGCATCTTCCCCAAGGTCTTCCGCCAAAGCGGCGTGCTCCCCATCGAGGACTATCCGCAGATCCTCCTCCAAAGCCTGCGCGCTCTCTCGCCCGACGGCCGCGACGAACCCACCATCGTCCTCCTCACTCCCGGCGTCTTCAACAGCGCTTACTTCGAACACACCTTCCTTGCCCGCCAGATGGGCATCGAACTGGTCGAAGGCCGCGACCTCATCGTCCACGATTCCGTCGTATACATGCGCACCACCTCCGGGCTCCAGCGCGTCGATGTAATCTATCGCCGGGTTGACGACGATTTCATCGATCCGCTCGCCTTCCGCAGCGATTCCATTCTAGGCGTCCCCGGCCTCTTTAACGCCTATCGCGCCGGCAACGTTACCCTCGCCAACGCCATCGGTACCGGCATCGCCGACGACAAGGCCCTCTACGCCTACGTCCCTCAAATCATCAAGTACTACTTGGATCAGGACGCTATCCTTCCCAACGTCGAAACCTACATCCTCGCCGAACCCTCCGCGCGCCAATACGTCCTCGACAACCTCGAGAAGATGGTCGTCAAGGCCGTGGGCGAAAGCGGAGGCTACGGCATGTTGATCGGGCCTCACGCATCCAAGCAGGAGATCGAAGACTTCCGCGCCAAGATCATCGCCGACCCTCGCAACTACATCGGGCAGCCCACTCTCATGCTCTCCCGCGCCCCATGCTTCATCGAAGGCGGCTTTGACTCGCGCCATGTCGACCTTCGTCCCTACATCCTCTACGGCGACAAGGTCTCCATCGTTCCCGGCGGCCTCACCCGCGTTGCCCTGCGCAAAGGCTCCCTCGTCGTCAATAGTTCTCAGGGCGGCGGCAGTAAAGATACGTGGGTGGTCGATGAATATTAAAGGAACAGGCATGCTGTCTCGCGTGGCCGACAGCTTGTATTGGATGGCCCGCTATCTCGAGCGCGCCGAGCACACCACCCGTCTGCTCGACGCCAACATTCAGCTCATGCTGGAGCAAAAGCCAAACGCCGTCGACCGCCAGCTCCGCCGCATCAACCTCAGCCTCGGCGAGCCTCTCAAGCTGGAAGGCAAGCTCAGCGTACCCGCGCTCGAGCAGGCCCTCATCTTCGACATGCGCGTCAAGTCCTCCATCATCAGTTGCGTCATGCATGCCCGCGAAAACGCCCGCCAGGTGCGTGAGCAGATCTCCAGCGAGATGTGGAGCGAGCTCAACGGCCTTTATCACTTCGTCAAGAAGTACGATCCCGAAGACCTCGATCACGAACTGCCCCTCGAGTTCCTCAACGAGGTCCGCCGCAACATCACCCTCTTCAAAGGTGAGACCGACGCCACCATGTCCCACGGCGAAGAGTGGTGGTTCCTCCAAATCGGCCGCCACATGGAGCGCACTGTCAACATGGCCACCATGCTCACCGTCCACGCTCCAGAGCTCTGCGGCGACGCCGATATTGAGCACCTTGAATTGCTCGCCCTGTTGCGCAGCGGCAACGCCTTCGAGGCTTATCTCAAGAAGTACACCGCCGAGTTCTCCGCCGAGAACATCATCGAGTTCCTGCTGCTCAACCCGCAGCATCCTCACTCGATCCTGTTCAGCGTCCGCCGCCTGCAGGACTCCATCGCGGCCCTGCCCGAGATGTCCGCCCAAGGCCAGCGTGGGCAAGTCGACCGTCTGGCCGGCCGCCTTGTCGCCACCCTTAGCTACTCGAGCGTCGACGAGATCCTCTCTAGCGGTCTCGTACTCGCTCTCGACAACATCATCCGCCAATGCGTCCAGATGCACTCGGCCTTGCACCAGGCCTACATTGACTATCCGATTGAAAGCTCGCTACCCGTCTAATGTACTTCTCAATCCAGCACCAAACCCGCTTCCGCTATGACTCGCCCGTCTGCGAGAGCCTCATGGAACTCCGCATGCAGCCTCGCAGTGAAGGCCGCCAGCGTTGTCTTGGATACATGATCAAGGTCAACCCCAAGGCCCGCGTGCTTCAATATCGGGATCACCTTGGCAACTACGTCCACCACTTCAGCGTCGCCCCCAAACACACCCAGTTGTTGATTACCACCGAGGCGACAGTCGAGACCCATGATTCGCCCGCCCTACCCACGGCCCTGCCGATGAGCGCCTGGGACGAGCTCGACGCCACCCTCGCCCGCGAAGACTACTGGGAATTCGTCATGCCCAGCGATTTTACCGAGCCCACAGCGCTGCTGGCCGCCCTTGCCCGCGACTTCAAGCTGGACCGGAGCGAAGACCCCCTCACCACTTGCCTCCGTTTGAACGAGGCGATCTACAATGCCTTCGAGTACGTCCCCAAGTTCACCAACGTCAATTCGACGATCGATCACGCGCTCGAAGAGCGCAAGGGCGTCTGCCAGGACTTCGCCCACATCATGACGGCCTTACACGTCGTCGCCCGGATGCGCGCGGCGGGCCTCGTCCCGCTCGGCAAGACGAACATGGACGAGTTCGCGATGGGCTCGTC
>JANXUM010000406.1 GCA_025356215.1 Bryobacter sp.
GATCACCGTGCGCGGCATCGACCCTGACAACCGTTGGCTCTATTACATCGCCTCGCCCGATAAGGCGACGCAGCGCTATCTCTATCGTTCGTCGATCGATAAGCCGGGTGCGGCAGAACGCATCACTCCAGCCGCGCAGCCGGGTACCCACACTTACGATATTTCGCCAGACGCAAAGTGGGCGTTTCATATCTACTCGCGGATGGATCGCCCCGCTGTCACAGACCTGGTGAGGTTGCCCGATCATCAGAGCGTCCGCCTGCTCGAAGGCAACGAGGAACTGCGAGCCAATGTCGCGGCACTGCTCGATCCGCCAGCGGAATTTGCCCAGATTCCTCTGAGTGAAGGAGTGACCTTGGACGCATGGATCTTGAAGCCTCGAAATTTTGATCCGGCCAAGAAGTATCCGCTAATCGTGCACGTTTACGGAGAGCCCGCCAACACAACCGTGGTGGACCGTTGGCAGGGCAGCCAAGGGTTGTTTCATCGGGCCTTGGCCGCCGATGGCTATCTGGTGGTGAGTTTTGATAACCGCGGAACCCCCGTACCCAAGGGCCGCGCCTGGCGCAAAGTCATCTACGGGGCGGTGGGCGTTCTTTCGGCGAGGGAACAGACGGAAGCGGTCTATGCGATGGCCAAGGCTCGCCCCTATGTCGATTTGAATCGGGTCGGTGTCTGGGGCTGGAGCGGCGGCGGATCGAACACTCTCAACGTCATGTTCCGTTCCCCTGAACTGTTTAAGGTTGGAGTTTCCGTGGCGCCGGTGCCCGACCAAACGTTATACGACACGATCTATCAGGAGCGCTATATGGGGCTGCCCCAGGAGAACGCCGACGGCTATCGCCAAGGCTCACCGATCACCTACGCCGAAGGCCTGCGAGGAAAGCTACTCATCGTTCACGGCTCCGGCGACGATAACGTACATTTCCAGGGGACCGAGAAGCTGGTGAATCGGCTGATCGAACTCGGCAAGCCATTTGACTTCATGGAATACCCAGGCAGATCGCACGGGATCAACGAAGGCAGCGGCACCTCGCTGCATGTCTACAGCCTGATCGCGCGATATCTCGAAGACCACCTGCCAGCCGGGCCGCGGTAAACCGCGAAAGCAGCAAGCGACTTTCGTTCGATTTGATCTGTATGCATAAAAGGCGCATACTGATACATATGAGAACGACGTTGATCATTGACCAGAAGTTGATCGAGCGCGCCCGTGAACTGACAGGGATTCAGGAGAAGACGGCTTTGGTCCGCGAAGGGTTGACGACGCTCATAGCGCGGGAATCCGCCCGCCGGTTGGCGACCCTTGGCGGCACGGAACCCCAATTGCGTCCAATCCCACGGCGGCGCTCCGCCTGATGCTGCTGGCCGATACGTCTGTTTGGATTGAACACCTCCGCCGTGGGCACGCTGAGCTGGCCATGCATCTGGAAGCGGGAAACGTGCTGATGCATCCGTTCATTGCGGGTGAGTTGGCGTGCGGCACGCTGAAGAATCGGATGGCGATCCTGGATGGCTTGCAGGCTCTTCCCAAGGCAACAGAGGCGAGCAATGCGGAAGTCTCTTCATTTCTCGAGGAGCGGAAGCTCTGGGGACTGGGTTTGGGGTGGGTGGATCTACACCTTCTCGTGTCCGCTCGGCTCACCGGTTGCCGTCTTGCTACGCTCGACAAACGGCTCGCACTGGCCGCAACCGATCTCGGCCTGACCTAAGACTCACCAAGCCGCAACCGACCCATCGTCATGGAACACCCGCGCCATTGGCTTCGTGCCCTGGAACGGATAGCGCGTGAATGCGTCTTCGCTCAGATCAAAGCCGAGCCCCGGCTTGGTGGGCAGCGGAAACTTGCCATTCACCATTCGCATCGCCGGAAAGCCAAGCCACTCCTCCCACATCTTTTCCTTGGGGCTGGCCACCACTCCCGAGCAGATTTCCTGCACGAGAAAGTTCGGCATCGAAGCATCCACATGCAGTGTGGCTAAGCCACCGATGGGGCCTTCGCAAGCGTGCGGCGCCATCTTCACGCCGCTGGGTTCGGCCAGTGCGGCCACCTTCCACAGCGCCGTGATGCCACCGACGTGATTGATGTCGGTCTGCAAAATGTCGACGACGCCCATCTCGACAAGCTCGCGGCAACAGTAAGCCGCAATCAGCCGCTCACCGGTGGCGATCGGCGTCGTACAACGTTCGGCGATCTTGCGCATGGCGGCGACATTTTCTGGCGGACAAGGCTCTTCGATGAACAGCAGCTTCAAGCCTTCAACCTCTTTGCAGAGAATCGAGGCCACCGCAGGCGAAGTCTTGGCATGAAAGTCGATGCCGATATCGATCTCTGTCCCAAGTTCGTTGCGCATCCTTTCCATGTGTTGAACAGCCTGTTTGATCTTGGCGTGCGTCTCGATCCACTCGTAGTAGCCGGGGATGCCGCCCTTGACGCAAGTCACGCCCAGCTCTTTGGCCTTGGCGCGAATCTCCGGCAACGGCATTGCGCCGACGTGATAGTAGCCGCGGACGCCCGACGGGTCAAACGGCCCACCCAGCATCTGGTACACCGGCATGCCAAGCAGCTTGCCGCGTATGTCCCATAGCGCCTGATCGATGCCCGAGATCGCCGACCCCATCACCGGCCCCGCGCGGTAAAAACTATGCACGTACATCGATTGCCAGTGATGCTCAACCAGCGTCGGGTCTGCGCCAATCAGAAATTCCTTAAAGTCCCCAACGCAGGCGATGACCGCGTTGGCCTTGCCCTCAAGCGTCGCCTCGCCCCAGCCAACCACACCGTCGTTGGTTTCGATTTTGGCAAAGACATAGGGCCGGTCTGAGTTGTTTTCCCAAGTGACACCAAAGGTCTTGATGTTGGTGATGCGGGTCTTGGAGCCGACGGGCCGCAGCGCGGCTGCGCCCTCCGGGCTCTGCGCGGCTTGGCTGGCGGCGGCGGCCAAGCCAAGCCCGCCAAGAAAAGTACGGCGTTGCACGCTCATGCGGCCTCCTGATAGCGGCTGAGCGCCGCGTCATTGATCGTGATGCCAAGGCCTGGGGCCGTGGACAACTGGACGTAGCCATTGTCGATCGGCGGTGGGCCGCTCGCATAGTCTGTGGTCAGCGTCGCTGGCAACTGCTGTATGAAGAAGTTGGGCAGCGAGGCCGCAAGTTGGATCGCGGCGGCGGTCGCGATGGGGCCGCCGTCGTTGTAAGGCGCCACCGCCGCATAGTAGGTTTCGGCCAGAGCGGCTAGGCGGCGAATCCCGCTGATCCCGTGTTTACGGATGTCCAGCCGGAGTATGTCGATCGATTGCTCGCGGAACAAGTCGGCCACCTGCGATGGCTGCACGACGTTACGGCCAAAGCCGAGTGGAGTCACATTTTCGCGGGCGATCTTGCGCACGGCAGCCAGGTTGAGCAAGTTGCAGGGCTCGTCAAACCAGAGCGGGTGGAAACGCTCAACCGCGGCTGACAGGGAAGAGGCGATTGCGGGAGGCGGTTCGCCGCCAGCGTCCAGGACAAAGTCGATGTTGTCTCCAAGGCTGCGGCGCAAACCTTCGAGTTGGGCCACGACGCGGCTGACGTAGTCATGGCGGGGGCTGGAGGCGGCAAGGGCGAGCAGTGGCACAACCAACACGCGATGGCCCGCCTTTGCTTGCGCCGCGCCGTCGCCGGCGATCGGCATCATCACGCGCACCTTGGCGCGTGTCGCACCGCCAACGATTTGATAGACCGGCACGCCGGCCTTCTTGCCCAACAGATCAAGGAGCGCCATGTTGAGCGCGGACTGAGCGGCGGGTGCGCTGGCGAGTTCCACGCGCAACACCTCAAAGCTGGACACCTCACGACCCGGGGCCTTGGCCATCAGCAGCGCACGCTCGACCGCTGGCAGAACGCCACACTCCCCGTAGCCGATCAATCGCTCATCGGTGTCAACGCGAAGGACGGTGGACCCGCCCACGCGATAGCTTCGCAGTGCTGTAATCTTCATGGACGCGACGACCTTATCAGCCTGATCGCTTCGGCGTGTCCCTAAGGGACCGGACAGAGTTGGAAGACGTTGCCTTCGGGGTCGAGTGCGTCGTACCCGCCCCAAGGCCGCTCGACAAAGACCACACCGAGCGCGGCCAGTCTTGTCTTCTCCGCTTGCGGGTCGTCAACCGCGAAAACCAGCTTGATCGGGTTGTCCTCGCGCGCAACCGGCGGCGTTGCGATCTCGATCGAATCGGCGATATGAGGCGGGATGGCATGCAGCGCCAGTCCGTCCATTTCCACCCAAGAGTTGGTTCGGGTTTCGGCACGGATCTTGAGCCCCAGCAAGCCCGAGTAAAAGTCGGCCATGCGATCGAGATCCTTCACAAAGAGGATGGCCTGTTGCAGCCGCACGCTAGGCCAGCTTGAACTTTTTGTGATCGATCTTCTTGCGATCGGCGACGCCCAGGCCCAAGGCCCCGGCGATGTCGACGTGCTCCGGCTGCATGCGGACAAAGCCCGAGTCGGCGTCCATGCGCGCGATCGCGAGCGGCTCCAGTCCGGCGGAGGCACGCTTCGCGTCAAGCTGGTCCCAGCCGATCCGGTCCATCGCCACAGGATCGGTCGAGAACAGCATCCGCTTGTGCTCCCAGACGTACTTCACCTTGCGCGGGTTCAGGCCCGGCCCGCCGTGATACAACGCCTTCACCGCGTCGCAGATATTGAGCACTGTCTTGTTGCGAATCGCGGGGATCGAAACCGAACTGGGAATAAACTGACCACAGGAGTTGAGTGCCGGAGAGGAGTGGCTGCGGTTGACGTTATTCACGAGGCCATGCGACAGGTTCTTGAGCGCAATCGTCAACCCAGCGGACTGATGGTGCTTGAGCAGCGGCAGGTTGATCAACTTATCGACCTGCTTGGTGATGAAGTTGGCGGCATAGCTGCGGCGCGCGGTGTCGTTGGAGAAATCAAAGCCCGGCAGCGTCAACTGCATGTCCATGTAGTGGTTGATGTCGTAGCCGTCAATGATTTGCTGCGTCTCTTCGTAGTGGTCAGCGGCCCAGGCGATGCGCACACCCTCGGGTAGCCACTTGTCGAAGCCAGCCTCATAGAACTCGCGCTTATAGCGATCGTAGACCACGATGTCTTTGGGCTTCACGCCAGCGGCGGTGAGGCAGGCGATGATCTCCTGTACCGTCTCGGGCGAGGACATCACATAAGGCCGGGAGACTGGATTTAGTTTGAGGCCGATCACCTCGCCGGGTTGCACGAACATACGCCAAGCTGCAACCGGATCGGGAGCGCCGGTCAGCTCCATCATGCCGCGACGCAGCATGTCGCGAATCGGTTCGCGCTGGAAGGCACCGCTGACGATGGAGGCACCGTGTTCCACTTCGACGACGCGGCCTGGGAACAAGCCGGGGATGGACCACTTGGTTCGCGGCGTGGCGCTCGAGGTCGACGAGGCCAACGCGGCTTGAAAGGGGAATATCGGCGCAATGGCGCCCAGAGCGAGCATTCGCTCCATCCAGGCGCGGCGGCTTTCGCGGCGGGCGGGTATCATATGCAAAGTATAAGATGATCGATTTGAAGGCCGAGCTCCGGCGATATTGGGGCCACAGCGAGTTCCGGCCCAAGCAGGAGGAGATCGTCGAATCTCTGCTCGCCGGCCGCGACGTTGCCGTGATTATGCCCACCGGCGGCGGCAAGAGTCTCTGCTACCAGTTGCCTGCTGTCATCTCCGGCAAGACCTGTGTCGTGATCTCGCCATTGATCTCACTGATGGACGATCAAGCGGCGCAGTTGCAGGCGCGGGGAATTCCTGCGGCGTGCATGCACAGCGGTATCGATTGGGAAGGCCAGAAAGAGATCTGGCGCAAGCTATTGCGCGGCGAACTGCGTCTGCTCTATTTGTCGCCGGAGCGGATGGCCAAGGACGATACCGTCAGCATGCTGCAGCGCGCCAATGTCCATGCTTTCGCCATCGACGAAGCTCATTGCATCAGCGAGTGGGGCCACGAGTTTCGCCCCGATTACCGGCTTCTGGGGCAGATCCGCGATAAATTTCCGGACGCGGCGATCGCGGCCTTCACCGCTAGCGCGACGCCGCGCGTGCGCCAGGACATCCTCACGCAACTGAAGCTGCGCGACCCGGGCAAGTTCATCGTCAGCTTCCACCGGTCCAACCTGCGCTACGTTGCCCTGGACGCAAGCCGCCGCGACCAGTTCCAATTGCTATTGGCGGTGCTGCGCCATCACGAGGGCGAGAGCGTCATCGTCTACGACGGCACCACCAAGGGCGTGGACGCGACAGCGGCGAGCCTGGCGGCGCACGGCATCCGCGCCGTAAGCTATCACGGCAAGTTGGACGCCGAAAAGAGGCAGAAGAACCAGGAATTGTGGATGCGCAACGAGGCGCCCGTCATGGTGGGGACGCTCGCCTTTGGGTTGGGCATCAACAAGCCAGCAACCCGGGCCGTCGTTCACCTGGCGCTACCGAAGAGTGTTGAACAGTATTACCAGGAAGCGGGCCGCGCCGGGCGAGACGGCGAGGAGGCCGACTGCATTCTGCTCTGGCGGAAGCGCGACCTTGCGCTGATTGCCCACTTTATCGGCGAAGTGACCGACGAGCAGGAGCAGCGGCGGTCCTGGCAACGCTATCGCGAGATTAAGGCGTTTGCCAGTGGCGAGGAGTGTCGCGCCAGGGTACTGTGCGAGCACTTTGGCGAGAGGCCGCGCTGGGAGGCCTGCGGCAAATGCGACGTATGCGCGGGGCCGCTGCCCTGGCTCACGGACAAGGCACCGAGGTTTGCAAAGAAGACCGTTACTCTGAAAGCCAAGCCCGGTGCCGATACGGAGATTCACCGTGCGCTGCGGGTATGGCGCAAGGAGCAAGCACTAGCCAAGGCCGTGCCGGCCTATCAGATTTTTACGGACGCGACGCTCGTTGAGCTTGCTGAGCGGGTGCCGCGAGAATTAGACCAGTTAGCCAAGGTCCGGGGCGTCGGACCTAAGACGCTAGAGGCCTACGGCGAGGGAATTTTGGAAGTACTGGAGCAATTCTGAGTAATTTAGTGTAGATATATGCGCATATAAGAATTCATGAAAGATTCATCGAAGAGCAACCTGAGCTTTCCGAAGCCGCGTTAATCTTGCCAAGAAACCCTGTATGTTGCTTCGCAATCTCTCGCTACTCTTCCTCGCTCCGGCCTGTTTGATCGCTCAGATCGACCGCGCCAACCTCAATGGCACTCTTACGGACTCAACCGGCGCGGTACTGACCGAAGTGAAGGTTACCCTTTTATCGAGGGACATCGGCCTATCGCGCGAGGCCTTCACAAATAGCTCCGGCACCTATACCCTGCCGTCGCTGCCCACGGGCAGCTTCCAGGTCGTCTTTTCCAAGGCGGGCTTCCAAACCAGAACCGTCGACGGCCTGACGCTCGTGGTAGGCCAACCTCGCACGCTCAACGCGACACTTGAAGTCAGCACCGCCGCCGCAGCCATCGAAGTCACGGCGGAAGCCACGCCCCTGCAGCAGACCAACGCCGAAATCGGCCTTTCCATCGGCGAAGCGCAAATCAGGTCGATTCCGACGAACGGACGCAACTGGACGGCCTTCCTCGCCCTTGCTCCCGGTGCCACAAATTCCGGCGACGGCAGCCAGAACTCGGTTCGCTTCAACGGGCGATCGCGCGATGACAACAACTTTACCTTCGACGGCGTCGACGCGACCGGCGTCAAGGACCCGCGCCAAGAGGCCAATCTGCGTCTGAACATTTCGCTCGATTCGATCTCTGAGTTCCGCGTCTCGTCTGGGCTTTACAATGCCGAGTCCGGCAATGGTGCCGGCGCGCAGATGAACTTGGTATCGAAGTCCGGCACCAACCGCTACCACGGCAGCGCCTTTGAATTCTTCCGCAACAGCTCGCTGGACGCCCGCCGGCCGATCGATGGGGTCAAACCGCCCTTCCGCCTCAATCAGTATGGCGGTAACCTTGGCGGGCCGATCAAGAAGGACAAGACCTTCTTCTTCGCTAACTACGAGGGACTAGAGCAGCGGCTGGCAGTCACGCAAATCGGCTTTGTGCCGAGCGACGCTTACAAGCAGCGCGTCATCGCCGCGTCGCCCGCCTTGCGCGGCGTCGTGGGCGCGTACAAGCCTGGCAACCTACGCACTGCCGACGCGAACATCGACCAACTCTCTGTCGCCGCCTCGCAGCCTTGGACCGAGAACAGCGGACTGATCAAGATCGACCACAACTTCAATGCCAAGACTTCGATGTTCGCCCGCTGGAATCTGGACGACGGCGTGATCAGCGAGATTCGCAATCCGCTGCTTGAGCGGCGCGTGTCGAACTTCCGCACCCAGAATGGGGTCGTTCAGTTCCAGCGCATTTTTTCGCCAACCGTGATCGCAGAAACCCGGCTGGGCGTCAACCGCTCCGCGCTGCGCCGTGACACCATCGGCACTTTCGGCGAGGGCGTCTCGGTCCCCGGCTTTATATCGCTTCAGGTGAACCAGAACGAAGTGGAGATCGGCACCAGCTATTCCTGGATCCAGAGCCTCACCTGGGTGAAGGGACGCCACACGCTCAAGGCGGGTGGAGAGCTTCGCAAGATCGACCTGGTGCTGTCGAACACCGGCGGCATAACTACCGCCTTCAACACCCGGGATGACTTTATCGCCAACCGCGCCAACTCGGTCAACTTCGCAGGTGCACAGCCCAGCGTCAAGAATCAGCGGCCCTACTATTTCGGCTATGTCCAGGATGAATTCAAGTATTCCAAGACCATTACACTCAGCTACGGAGTGCGCTATGAATACTTCGCAGTGGGCAAGACCAGCGACGGCCGCGGCCGCGTGCTGGATCTTGAGCGCTGCGGCGGTTTCTGTCCGCAGGGCACGGCTTGGTACTTCCCGGACCGCAACAACTGGGCACCGCGCATCGGATTGGGCTGGTCGCCTGATCGCTTCGGCGGCAAAACGGTGATGCGCCTGGGCTTCGGCATCTTCTATGGGCCGGGCCAGATCGACGACGTGAACGCGGCCATCGACAGCATCCCCGAGACCCTCACACTGAGCCAGCGCGATCAGCCTGCCCTATCCTTTCCGGCCACACAGTTTCTGGCGCAGGCCCGCTCCACCGGCGTCTCGGCGCGCGCGCTACAACGCGATCGTCGCGACGGCTATAGCTCGCAGTGGACGGCTTCGATCCAGCAGCAATTGCCGATGTCGTTCATCATGCAAACATCCTATGTTGGGTCGAGTGCGCACAAGCTCTTCAA
>JANXUM010000432.1 GCA_025356215.1 Bryobacter sp.
CTCCCGCTGCGCCAATGTAACTGCCGTCAACATCATCTCCGCACCGCCCGATGAAACACATCGGCCAAAGTTGGCTGATGCAAACCGATCGACACAACTTCGCCCGGCAGCGCCTCTACTAATCTTGGAATTAGTTGATGCGCCTGCGAGGCCACCACCCGTATCACCCCGTCGCTCAACTCCATCGGCAACTCAAAGACCGCTTGCAAAGTCGCAAGCGCCGCCTCTGGCCGCCGCGCTCTCAACTCCACCACCTCGCCCCCCACCGTTGCCTTCAACTCCTCCGGCGACCCCTCCGCCACTCGCACTCCCTTCTCTAACAGGATCAGCGTTTCGCAGCGCTCCGCCTCGTCAAACAGATGCGTCGACACGACGATCGCCGTGTTCCGCTTCTCGCGTAACTCCCCGATCGCCCTCCAAAAATCATTCCGCGCCACCGGGTCCAACCCCGCCGTCGGCTCATCCAGCAACAGCAATTGAGGCTCGTGCAGCAACGCCCGCGCCAACTCCGCCCTCCTCTGCATTCCGCCCGATAAGTTCCGCACCAACTCCCCCCGCTTCTCTACAACCCCCAACTGCCCCATCGCCGTTCGCACCCGCTCCGCCAGCGTCCGCCCGGACATCCCATAAAAACTCCCGCAAGCCAGTAAGTTCTCCTCCACGCTGAGTAGCTTGTCCATCGTCTGCGTCTGAAACACCACGCCGATGCGCTCCCGCACCGCCGCCACGTGCTTGCCTGCGTCAAACCCGCAAATCTCCACCCGCCCTTCTTGCGGCTTCACCGCCGTTGACAACACCCGCAACAACGTCGACTTACCCGACCCATTCGGCCCCAACAACCCCACAATATCCCGCCGGTTCAAATGCATCGTAAATTGGCTAAGTGCGGTAACTTCGCCATATCGATGCGTCAACCCTTCAACAGCAAGCAGCATATAGGTTACTTGGGCGCAAAGATCAATACCGCGTATAACACCGGCAGATACACAACCGAAGCCAGTAACACGCCCCGCGCCCGCTCTGTCGTCCGCTCCCCAAAAAACTTCCACGCCGTCCAAAGCAGCAGCGCCCCCATTAATACCGCCGCTCCCAGATAAATCTTCCCGCTCATCGCAAGTGCCACTGGCAACAAACTCGTCGGAGCCATCAACACCGACGTCCAAAGAATCCGATTGGCTGTCGAAGCCCCATCCGGTTCCACTACCGGCAGCATTAGAATCCCGGCCCGCCCATATTCCTCGCGATACATCCAGGCAATCGCATAAAAGTGCGGAAACTGCCACACAAACAAAATCGCGTACAGCGCCCAAGCCTCCCAGGTCAACACTCCGGCCGCCGCCGCGTACCCAATCAGCGGAGGCATCGCCCCCGGGATCGCCCCAATCGTCGTCGAATGCGGTGACCGCCGCTTCAGCGGCGTGTAAACAAACAAGTAAGTCGCCAACGTAAATAGCCCCAGCCCGGCCGTCAGCAAGTTACAACCCAGCCAAAGCTCCAAAAAACCCACCGTCGCCAAAACGATTCCAAACGCCAAGGCGTTTGCAGGTGGCAACTTCCCGCTCGGCAGCGGACGCGTCGCCGTCCGCGTCATGAACTTGTCGCTCTCCCGCTCCCACCACTGGTTCAGCGCCGCCGTTCCGCTCGCGATCAAGCCCGTTCCCACGATCAAATGCAACAGAGTCCCCAGCAGCGTCCCTGGATTCAATCGAGGCAGCCCGAAAAAGAACCCTACCGCCGTGCTCATCAAGATCAGCCACGTGATCCGCGGCTTCGTTAGCGCCAGATATTCACTAAACAATCGCTTGTGCCTCCGGCTTGCGCGAACTATGCCGCAACAGCTCCAGCAGCCCCGCCGTCACTCCCAGCAACATCGTTCCGCTCGCCACATGCAGTCGCGAAAACACCGTCGTATCAGGCAACAAATTCGTTCCACCCTGTGCAAACTTCACCACATACGCCGCAATCCCCAACATCACCTGCACGCATACAATCCCCAGCAGCCAGACCGCCGCCGTACGCGCCGCGTGGCCAGCCGGTGCCGTCGCCATCACTCCGGTTGAGTAGTAAAGCAAATACGCGCCCACCGCCATCGCTCCCAAAACATGCGACAAAGGTCCCATCGCCCCGTAGCGCAGCGCCGTCCCCATCCACATCTGCATCAGCACCAGAACGGGCGCAATCCGCGCCAGCCCCACCAAAGACGGGCTCCCCGCGTCTGCAAATTCTCCCAACCTCGCCACAATCCCGCTTTCACGCAGTCCCCACAAACAAGCCGCAGCAAACCCGATCTGCAACGTGCTATCCAAAGCTGGCGAAGGCAGCAACCACTCCACAACCAAAACCAGCAAACACAATGTTCCCGCCGCGATCAACTTAACTTGGCTACTCATTTACCCTGTTACACTTTCATTCTAGCCGACCACTTCGATTTTTAACGCCCGATGCAGCCGATTCGTGCCCTCCAGCCCGGTGAATCCTTCAGCCATTACCGGCTTGAACAGCCTTTGGGCGGTGGCGGAATGGGCGTGGTCTGGCGCGCCACCGACACCCGGCTCGGTCGTGGCGTAGCGATCAAATTTCTCCCCGACGATTTCCACGAGGGCGGGGAAGCCCTTGAGCGTTTCCGCCGCGAAGCCCGCACCGCCAGCGCGCTCAACCACCCCAACATCTGCATCGTTTACGACGTCGGCGAAGAAGCGGGCCGACCCTTCCTCGTCATGGAACTTCTCGAAGGCCAAACCCTCCGCCAGTTCCTCCAGGACCGTCCCCTGCGCGTAGGCGAGATCCTCGACGTCGGCATCCAGGTCTCCGACGCCCTCGACGCCGCTCACACTCAATCCATCATCCATCGCGACATCAAACCCGCCAATCTCTTCCTGCTTGAAAAGTCCGGCACCGGCCTCCAGGCCAAACTCCTCGACTTCGGTCTCGCCAAGCAAGCCCTCCTCAATTGGGATTCGGCCACCATGACCGCCTTCCGCACAGACTCCGGTGTCGCCATCGGCACCGCCGCCTACATGAGCCCCGAGCAGGCGCTCGGTCAGAACATCGACGCCCGTAGCGACCTCTTCAGCTTCGGCATGGTCCTCTATGAGATGGCCACCCGCACCCTCCCCTTCCGCGGTGCCACCAGCGCCGCGCTCTTCGATGCCATCCTCAACAAGGCCCCGGCCAGCCTCCTCGCCGCCAACCCAGAAGCTCCTGCCGAACTCGAGCGCATCATCCTCAAGCTTCTCGAAAAAGACCCCGCCCTCCGTTACCAAAGTGCCGCCGATCTCCGTAGCGATCTCACCCGCCTCAAACGCGACCTCAGCGGCAGCACCGGGCGCCGCACCGCTCCGGTTCAGCCGGCCGCAGCCCTCCCTTTCTGGTCCCGCACTCCCGCCCAAGCCGCTTTCGTTGCCTTCGTCGTCCTCCTCCTTGCGTTCGTCGGCTGGCTCGCCGTTCGGGGCCGCGCGGGCGTCAATCCCATGCAGTTCGAAACGGCCAGTTTCCGCGCTCTCACCGACACCTCCGGCGCCGAGTTCTTCCCCCAAATCGCGCCCGACGGACGCACCGTCATCTTTGCCGCCAACTCGCGCGGCAATTGGGATCTCTATCTCACCGACTCCGAAGCCAAAAAGACCCGCCTCCTCACCGCCGATTCCCCCGACGACGACACAGAGCCGGCCCTCTCACCCGATGGCACCTCCATTGCCTTTCGTAGCGAGCGCGACGGCGGCGGTATCTTCCTCTACGATCTCGCAACCAACCAGGTCCACAAGCTTTCTACGATCGGTCATAACCCAGCCTGGAGCCCCGATGGAACCGAGATCGTTTGCGCCACAGAAAACATCGTCCGCCCTGAGGATCGCTACACCTCCGCCAGCCAACTCTGGGCCATTCGCGTCGACAACCACGCCCGCCGCTTAATTTACAAGGGCGACGCCGTCCAGCCAAGTTGGAGCCCCAACGGCGAGCGCATTGCCTTCTGGGCATCTCGCTCCGGCCAGCGCGATCTTTACACCATTCGTGCCAAACCCCGCAATGGCGTCACCCCGGAACCCGTCGCCCTCACCAACGACGCCGCTGTCGATTGGAATCCCGTCTGGAGCCCCGATGGCCTTTATCTCTACTTCGTCAGCGATCGCGACAGCCACATGGGCCTCTGGCGCGTCCGCGTCGACCAAACTAGCGGCGAAGCTCAAGGCGCTCCGGAATCCGTCCGCCTTCCCGTCGACGAAGTCGCCCACATCGCCTTCAGCCGCGATGGCCGCCGCATCGTCTTCGTCGAATACAAACTCCTTGCCAATATCTATCGCGTCCACTTCGATCCCAACAAAGAAGTTCTCGAATCCACTCCCGAATCCCTTACCAACGGTAAGTTCCCTTACACCCGTCCCGACTTGAGCGCCAACGGCCTCTGGCTCGCCTTCAACTCCCAAGGCAATCGCGACGACTTATTCCTCCTCGGTACCGACGGCTCCGGCGCCCGCCAACTTACAGACGACCAATACAAGAACCGCGGCCCTCGCTGGAGTCCCGACGGCAAGAAACTCGCCTTCTTCTCCAATCGCGGCGGCGCCTGGGAAATTTGGACTTACACCATGGATGGCGGCGCACTCCAGCAAATCACTCGCGGTGCCACCGGCTCCACCGCCTGGCCCGTTTGGAGTCCCGACGGCAAACGCCTCGCCTTCACCATCTTCGGCCTCAACAGCTTCCTCATGGATGCGGACCGTAATTTCAATGGTCAAAGCCCCCAGGCCCTCCCCCCCCTGGACAGCGCCGGCGAAATCTTCTCCGCCTGGCACTGGAGTCCCGATGGCGCCATGATCGCGGGCTTCACCCAACGTGCCGACGGTACCATCACCGGTATCTCCACTTACCGCCTCAAGGACGGCACCTTCAATAAGTTGACCGACGTCGGACAAGACCCTCACTGGCTAAGTGACTCCCGCCGTCTCTTCTTCGTCCACGATGGCAAAGTTTGGCTCCTAGACTCCCAAACGGGAGTCAAAACAATCCTCGTCCAATCCAGGGATTGGGAGGTCGAACGCCGCGGCATCGCCTCCAGCCGCGACAATCGCTGGATCTATTTCAGCGGCTCCCGTGCCGATTCCGACATCTGGCTCGGCAGCATAGACTGATTGGCAACTGCTATGGAAACCAACCGCCTGGAGGCCTTTAGCGACGGCGTCATCGCCATCATTATCACCATCATGGTTCTGGAGTTGAAAGTGCCCTCCGGAGCCGGGTTCGCCAACCTCCAGCCCATCCTGCCAATCTTCCTGAGTTATGTCTTGAGTTTTATATACGTCGGTATTTACTGGAACAACCACCACCACTTACTCCACGCCGCCAGACGAGTAAGTGCCGGAGTGTTATGGGCTAATCTCCATTGGCTGTTTTGGCTCTCGCTTTTCCCGGTCGCTACCGCGTGGATCGGAACCAATCGCCTCGCCCCCGCCCCCACCGCCGCCTATGGAGGCATCCTGCTGATGGCCGCCATCGCCTATTTTGTTCTGCAAAGAGCCATAGTTGCCAACGAAGGCCCCGATTCGATACTTGCCACGGCCCTTGGCAGCGATTGGAAAGGCAAGCTCTCTCCCCTGCTCTACATCGCGGCCATCCCTCTGGCTTTTGTAGACCCTCGGGTCTCCGCCGCCCTTTACGTCTCGGTGGCCCTGCTTTGGTTAATCCCGGACCGCCGCATCGAACGAGCCCTTGCCAAACGCGAATCGCTTACTTAGGCTCCGCTACCTCCTCCTTCTGTGTAATTGCCTTCACAACCCCCGCCGCCCGACGATAATAAGCCGCCCCGGCCAACTGCACCGTTCCCACCACCCCCACCATCTTCAACGTAAACCACCCCGGGTTCTGCTCCTCCACGATCGGAAACACGCTCAGCACCACAAACATCAACGTCATCGGAAACCCGCTCGCCGCCGCCACTCTCACCCTCACCGGAGCCTGCTCGCCCAGCGCCCAAAGTGGAATCGCAAACATCGCCAAATAGGCCCCCGCATAGCAAACCAGCGCCGCGCTCACCAAAAATTGGTAGGCCTCTTGATTCCCCGCACCCAGGTTGGCTAGTACGGAAAACGCTATCGCCACTGCCCCTGCAAACAGCACAGACCCCCTCGGCGTTTTGAATTTGGGGTCCAATCGGCTAAACCACTCGGGTAACAAATGATCCCATCCGGCCACCATCGGAAAGCGGATCAGGACGCTGAAAAACAAGCTCCCTCCCGCCAGTAGGTACAAACCGTACACCAGCGCCCCCGGCCCTGCCAACCCCGGCGCTCCCAAGCTCAGCGCCTGAATCTGAGGCAGCAACACATCGATCGATTCCGGACGCGAAAACGTCAATACGCCCGCCGTCCCCACAATAAAGATCGTCGCGATAATCGGCGCCGAGATCCACACCGACCGCCGGATCGTCCTCGCCGCGTCCCCGCCACGGCACTCCCCAGAAAACACCGCCACCGCATCGGCACCGCAAAATGCCCCAAATCCCATCTTCGCCAGCAAATTCAGGCTCAACAACGAGATCGCCGGCATTGTCAACGCCGCTGGCGGTCCCACCGCGCCGCCCCCAATCCAGAGCGGCAAGGCCACCGCCACCAGAACCGCAAACAACATCAGCAACAGCACCCCTCCGGCATTGCTCACCCACTTGCCGATCGCCAATCCCCGCCACCCCACCAGCATTAACCCGCAAAGGATCGCTACCCCCAAACCAAGATTCGCCCCCTTGTTTGTCGTAATCCACCGAGCCCCCGGTCCCAATGCATAGGGCGCAAGCGCAGCAATTTGCAATCCGATCGTAGAGCTCTGCAAGACGTTATAAAGCCACAGATTCATCGCCGTCAGAAACCCCGGCATCGGCCCAAACCTCAATTTGACCCACTGATAAATGCCCCCCTCCAGAGGCATCTCTTTGGAAAGATACGCAACGACAATGCCCGACGGAACGTAGAACAGCAGCATCGCCGGAATCCAGAACATCACATGCCCCGCGCCCAATTTCCCCGCCACGCCCAACCAGGTGAATGCGACGATCGTCAGCACCTGAATCCCCACCAGGTCCAACAGCCTCAGTTCTTTCTTGAGCTCGGCGCTATGCGCTGCAACCGCGCGCTCGCCCGCTAAAAATTGTTCGTCATCCGCACTAAGACCCATAGAATAGCTACAAGTCTACGACGCCCGCCAATTCAACGAGGCCATCACGCTCCACCCCATCCCCTCCGAAGCCTTCGCCTACAAACTTGCTAATCGCTCCGCCCTCGAATGGATCATCGACCAGTACCAGCTCAAACGCGATCCTGCCGGTGTCGTCACCTCCGACCCCAACCGTGAAGACGACCCCAACTACATCTTCAACCTCGTTGCCCGCGTCATCCGCGTCTCAATCGAAACTCAGGCGAACACTCAAGCTTTGCCGGAGTTCTTCCCCGGCTAGGTCGTCCGTTGTCTTGGGGATCGAGACTGTGAACCGCATCGCAACCTAGATGGATGATGGGGGCTGGGGTTCTTCTGGACACCCCGACGAGCATCCAAAAAACCAACAGAGGAGCCCGCCCTACGGCCGCTGCAACGGCACCAACAAAGTTTCCAGCCCTTCCGTCTTCAACTCATGCATCGCCGCGAGCATCTCCCCCAACTTCCCCTCTGGAAACCCCTCACGCCGAAACCACACCAAATAGGCGTCCGGCAATTCCGTCAAGTACCGCCCCTTGTACCGCCCAAACGGCATTCGTGCATTGGCCAGTTCATTCAGATCCATCGAGCTTTGCCACGATCATAACCGGGATCGCACCCCAACACCGGCGGGCCATCTTCGGGCACGCCTTCGCATCCGAATCCAGCGGATTTTCAGGTTCAGCTAGAGACGGTGGCTGAAGGCTGGCATGGCTCGGCCCGATCTCGTCGTGGTCGTGAAACGAGAATTCAAAGGCCGGGTGATTCGGATGGACGAGTAACCGATGGGATCCCCGCTGCCGCTTTACGTTCCAGCCATTTCGTTCCAGTGCTGCCAGGACCCGATGCGCCTTAGTGGCTGACTAGATGCTCATCGGGAATTGAGAACGTTACGGCGAGTGCTGAGGACGCCATTTCACCGTGAGCGATTCGGTCGGCAATCACTTCGATCGCCAAACGTTCGGCGTTGCTAATCGCCTCGTCGCGCGTGCCACCGTAACTCAGAACACCGGGCAATTCGACGGCTTCGGCAATCCAGCGACCGTCGTCCTCCCGCTATCAGCCAAACGCATCCGATTTCCGCATGGGAGCAAAAGCCGTTCACGCATATTTTCAACTTTCTCAAAATGTTACTAACACGAATGAACACAATAAGATGCAAGCCCCCACGCGTAGCAAAACTAGCGACGGACGGCATCCCCGGCTGTACAATACTCACGTAGAGGCGGCCAGCGCAATCACCAGCGTGGGCCGCCTCTTTGCATTTCCAAATTGAAGGAGCATGACGAATATGTCGACTGACAAACAGCTCGCCGCCAACCGCGCCAACGGGCAGCTATCCACCGGCCCCACCACCGCTGAAGGTAAAGCCAAAGTAGCCGCCAACGGCCTCACCCACGGCCTCAACTGCACCCCGGAGACCCTCTTCGCCGCCCACCCCGACCAAGAGGAAGCCTACCGCGCCCTCGCCCAAAAACTCCGCAAAGACTGCCAACCCGAAACGGCGATCGAAGACGAAACCTTCCAGCTTTACGCCTGGTCCATGTTCCAAGCCAAACGCGCCCAACACATCGAAATGCTGGGCCAGGACCGCTGGCTCAAAGACCCCGACGACGCTAAAAAGTTCTCCCAAATGGAGCGAACGATGAAACTGGCCGCCATGCTCGAGCGCCGCGCCGCCCGCGCCCTCAACGAACTCCGCAAACTCCAGCGAGACCGCTTCGCCGCCTACGAAGTCTACGCCGAGCACTGCGTGATGGGCAAAGAAGTCAACATTCCCAAGTCCCTCCCCACAGCAGATATCCGCAAAACCGACTTAGGCCACACCAGCCCCAACTACATCGCCCAGTTCCTGCTCTACCAAACCAAGGAGGTAAAGGACACAGCCAAGCAGATGCTAAAAGACGCAAAAAGCAAACCCAATTCCCCCGCGCCCTCCACCGAAGAAAACCCCTTCGCAAGTCTTAGCATTGAGGAACTCCTGAGAATCGCCAAACAAACCGGCCTCAGCAAATAGGGAGGGGACTGTCCGCTCTGGGACTGTCCCCCTTTGGGGTATGCGATTCCAAGCAACCCAAACAAGCTCTTTGAAAACCGAATCTGCCCCCCCCTTTACAAGGCGGACGCCCGAGTCGCGTCC
>JANXUM010000459.1 GCA_025356215.1 Bryobacter sp.
GGACGCGAATGCCGGAACTCGGCAGACAGTTACAAGTGGAGGACGTGTTCACGGCGGATTTCTCCGTGACCCGAGCGCTGCTGAAATACGGACGCACTTACGCGCAGGCAGTGAAAACGTTTGAGCCGTATCGCGCGGTGCAAGAGGAGTATCCGGCGGTGCGCGACGCGCTGAAAGAGATTCTGGCGCGGGCCAAGCGCCTGAAGCAGCCGGCCTTTGTCTTTGTCAATAATCGTCTGGAAGGCAACGCGCCAGGGACGATCGACGCTGTGACCGAAGAGATGGCCGAAGAATAGTTGGACCGTAATGAAACCGGCGACCCGCGCGGCAGTATTGTAGGCGGAATCGAATGGAGCCGTCGACTTTCAACGAACTGTACGAACTCTACGCGCCCGACGTATTTCGTTTTGCCCGCTATCTTACTGGCCGCGAGGATTGGGCCGAGGAGATTCTGGCCGAGACCTTTTTCCGGGCCTGGACGGGACGGGAAAATCTGCGGGTTGCCACGGCCAAAGCGTATCTAGTGGCCATTGCGCGCAATCTGGCACGCGATAGCCAGCGGCGCGGCCAACGCGAGGCACCGCTCGATTTTGACGCCCGGACGCCGGACGCCAAGCCGGAAGTGAAGCGGCTACTCGATCAAACGATGGCGGCGATCCAAATGCTTGAAGAGCGTTACCGCGACCCTCTGGTCATGCACGCGATTGCGGAACTGCCATATGACGAGATTGCGCGGTGCCTTGATTTGCCCCTCGGCACGGTGAAGATCCGTATCCACCGGGCGCGCCTGCAACTCAACGAAATTTTGAAAAGGGAGACGATCGATGAAGCTGCACGATGATGTGATGAACGACTTGGTCACGCTTTATAGCGCCGGAGAGGCTTCAGCGGCGACTCGGGCGTTAGTGGAAGAGCACCTGCGGGAGCATCCCGATCAGGCCGCCTCGTTGAAGCCGACAGCGCTTAAGGTGAGGACGACGCCGGTGCCGCAGGACGCGTGCATGAAGGCCCTGAACCGGGCGCGGAAGTTGACGCTGTTACGTTTGGGCGTACTTGGATTTGCGATTACAACGTTAGTCGTGCCGATGCATCCATTTTTCTGGGAGAACAAGACCTTCGTGATCGTCGCCGAGGGCTTCTCTGCTTTTGCTTTCGGTATCTTCGTGTATCTATCCGAGCGCATCCGGAAGATCGGTCTGCGCTAAGGCTTACACTGCGGAGATGACTGGTGTGCTTGCGGACATTCACGGCAACGCGTGGGCCTTGGAGGCCGTCTTGGCGGACGCCAAGCGCAGAGGCGTAACCGAGTTTCTCGATTTAGGAGATGTTTTGTACGGCCCTCTGGCACCGCGACGTACTTATGAATTGATGACCGGAGTCAAGATCGCGGCGCAAGTGCGGGGCAATCAGGACCGGTTCATCCTCGATGGGACAGGGAACCCGACGCTCGATTGGGTGCGCGCAGATTTAGGGCCAGAGCCGGTGGCTTGGTTGAACTCATTGCCCGCAGTCGCCACTCATGGCGATTGGCTGCTCTGTCACGGCTCGCCGTCCTCCGATGTAACGTACCTGTTGGAAAACGTTGCTTCGGGACATGCAAGACCGCGGCCCGACGTTGAGATTCAATGCTTGTTAGGCCCCACCCAAGCGGCTTGGATCCTTTGCGGGCACACGCACCTGCCACGACTTGTCCGGCTGGTCTCGGGTCAGCAGGTGATGAATCCAGGCAGCGTTGGCCTACCCGCATACGACGACACCGTTCCGGTTCCGCACGCGATGGAATCGCTCTCGCCACACGCTCGTTACGCAACCATCGAAGACGGCGCAGTTTCGTTTCACAGTATTGCCTATGACTGGGACGCTGCGGCTGCAAGGGCCCGTCAGTTGGGACGCGAGGATTGGGCCCGCGGGCTTGAAAGCGGGCGCATGAGCTGATGTTTAGTCGAGTACCCGCGCGGCGATCTGGCCTTTGCCCCAGACGGTCTGGCGGCCGACACCGGTCCAGTGGCCAGCTTCGAGGAAGGGGTAAAACTCGGTGAGGTCGCCTTCGTATTCCGCAAAACCCACGAAGCCAGAGATTGGATGCTGTTGGCCGGTACGGCGGCTGGTGCGGCTGCGGTCGACATCGTGGATGTCCATGATGGTGGTCCGCACTTGGCTGGCTCGCGCTCCGATCTCTTTGAAATCGATGTCCAGCGCGCCGCCACCGTATAACGCACGCAATCCGCTAACCCTGTCTCGCAGCCGCGTGAACAAGGGGCCAAAATCGGGACGGGGGGCGTTCTTTAACTCGGTCAGACTGAGGAAATCCACTCGAACGCGCTCGATGACGCGGGCTGGCCGGGCCAGGCTGAGCGTCCGTCTCTCCACTGGGAAATCGGAGAAGCGAGAGGCGAGCTGGGCATCAAAAATATGGATGCCGAATTCCAGCGACGCTCCGGCAGCGTAGCTTTTTCCGTCCAAGTGGCCGGTGCGCAGAACGTAGGGCCTTGGCGGATCTTGCAGGCCGCTGGGGCCTTCGGTCCGATGCGGCGGGGCGAAAAGTTGCTCGTACAGATCCGGCTGGCGCTCAAACAGCTCTTTGCCGAATTGGCCGCGAATCAGGTTGGCCGAGCCGTGCGGAGGGAAGGCGACGGCGCGGCGGGTTACGAAGCGAAGCCTGGTTACGAAGAGATCAAAGTCGAGCGCGGGCACGATGGCTAACTCAGGCTATCGGCGAGGCTGAAGATCGGAAGATAAAGAGCGATCAGAACGAAGGCGACAAAGGCGCCCATGAACAACATGATCACCGGCTCGATCAGGCTGAGGATCGCGGCGAGCTTGTTCTGTACGTCTTCCTCATAAAACTCGGCGACACTGCCGAGCATCGTGGGAAGGGCACCGGTGGATTCGCCCACCTCCATCATGTCCACGGCCAACTCCGGGAAGATTCCAGTTTTTTGCAGCGAGTGCGACAGGGGCTGGCCCTCGCGCACCAGTTGGCTGGCTTGGGCGAGAGCGCGGCGAATGAGTACGCTGGACACCGATTCCCCGGCCGTGTGGATGGCCTGGAGAAGGGGAATTCCGCCGACCAGAAGGGTGCTCAACACGCGTGCCAGTTGGGCTACCTGGAACTTAGTCCAGACCTCTCCAAAGAGCGGGAAGCCCATCTTGACGCGGTCCAGCGTTTCTTGCGCACCGGCTGTTCTGGACCAATAGTAGATGCCAGCGCCCGCGGCCACCAAGGCGAGAAAACCAACCAAAATGTAATTGCTAGCCGTGGTGCTGATGGCGACCAGGATCTTGGTCGGCGTTGGAAGCTCGGCATTGAGGGTGCTGTAGAGCTCGGAGAATTTAGGTACGACGAAGGTGATGAGAAAGACGATGAGCGCCAGGACCAGCGAGAAAAGCAGGGCAGGGTAGATGAGCGAGGTGATCAGTTTCTTGCGGACGCTCAAGGCCAGTTTCTGATAGACGATGTAGCGTTCCATGACCTCGACCAAGCTTCCGGCGCGTTCGCCGGCCATGACCGTGGTGATGTACATGGGCGGAAAGATGCCCTGGCTTTGGAAGGCGGTGGAGAGCAGCGAGCCGGTGCGCACCTCGTCGCGCACGGCGGTGAGGGGGCCGCGGAGTTTGGCGTCAGTCAAGCGTTCCGCCAGCAGATCGAGCGCCTTGAGGATGGGCAGGCCGGCCTTGATCAGAGTGACGAACTGCTGATTGAGGATCAGGAATTTTTCCATGTCGACGCTGCCGGAGTTGCGGCCATTGCCTCCGCCGCCCTTGGCGGTGACGGCATACACGAGGAAGCCGTCGCGGGAGTAACGCTCTCGCACTTCGGCTTCATTGCGCCCGATGGCGGAGGCCTGATGGATCTGGCCGCGCGCGTCCGCGTACTTAAGAAGGAATTCCGCCACTGCTACACATTATGACGAGCGGGGCGGGGAAAGCGTGCACCTCAGCCTGCGATTGCGGCCAGCGCGAGGCCCGCCTCTTGTGGGCGAAGAGTTTCAAGGGAGGAGAGCATGGGGCCGGAATGGCCGCAAGGGCAATCGGCCCAGCGGATCTCGCCGCGCCAACCGGTAGCGAGACGCAGAACAGGGGTTGAGCGTGCAAACCAACTTGTTGCGATGAGCTCACCATCGTCAAGCTCCATCTCAGCGGCCCTCGGGTCCAGGTGAAGGCTGAGGTGAGCTTCGCATTCCCAGGCGAGCCGTTCTCCATCGAGGCCAAGCCATTGCTCGAATATCGGCACGCCGAAGCAGCGCCAGAGCATGTCGCGTTCTCCGGGCAAAAGCATTCCGTCCCACAGGCTGCCTAAAACGACGATGGCGTCGGAGAGTTGAGGCAGGGCCAGCGCGCGGGCCTCGATTGCGGCGCAGAGGCGGCGGAGGGCGGCGGGTGTGGCGGCCAGCATTGTCGTTTGACTCAAGTGCAACTGGGCGAGGGTCAAGCCTTCGATCTGTCTCGCTCCTTTGGGAAGAGCCAGCTTTGTGCCGCAGACGGCGATTTCTCGGGAAGCAAAGGGCGGCTGGAAGGCGGCGCGGTAGTGCAAAGCCTTGGGGTTGGTGAAGGAATCGCGTCGATCGAACAGATCGCGCAGCGGTGTAATCGGGAGATGACAGAGGTCTTCGGCGGCGAGAATTTGGCTTGTACGGTGGCGGTCCGCATAGTAAGGAGTACCGAGCGCGACGTTGAGAAGGCTGCGGAATTTTTCTTCGCGCGTGGGTTCTGGCGCAGCCAAGCCAGCCTGCGCACGGTGCAGCCAAGCCGGGGCCCCGTGCAGACGAAGAACAACTCGCATCTGTCCTATGAGTGGACGAAGGCGCGGAAAATTCTCTAAGAAAGTCCGCTGTTGGCTGTGAAATTTTGGGGCCGGGCCAAGCCGGTGGCGAGCGCCAAGTGGGTGAGCCCGGCGACGTTGTTGAGGTTGAGCTTCTTCATCATCGCCTTGCGGTAAGAGCGAACGGTCTGAACGCTGAGATCGAGCATGACGGCGATCTCTTTGCTGGTTTTACCTTCGGCCACCAGACGCAGCACCTGGATTTCTCTGGGCGAAAGATCCTCAAGCGGGGCGGCCTGGGTGCTTTCGTGGGTGGTGCCCTTTTGGATGCGTTCGAGAAGCCGGTCCGAGACCTTGGGGCTCAGGTAGGAGCCGCCCTGGGCGACGGTGCGGAGGGCGTGGACCAGATCGGAATCGGAAGCGCGTTTCAGAACGAAGCCTCGCGCGCCAGCTTTAACCGCGCTGACGACGGAATGCTCGTCGTCATACATCGAGAGCATCATCACCCGGGTTTCGGGGTTGTGGCGGAGCATCTCAGTGGTGGCCTCAATGCCGCTCATGCCCTGGAGATCGATATCCATCATCACGACGTCGGGACGGAGCTTGCGCACCAGTTGAACGGCGTCGACGCCGGAATCGGTTTCGCCAACAACCTCAAGGTCGGGAGCGGGCTTCAGGATTGCTTTGATGCCGTCCCGCATGATTTTGTGGTCGTCAACGATTAAGACCTTAATTGGCATGCGTGATCTTGATTGTAGTCGGTTGGGGGCCGGCTTGGAGAACTAATCCACCGGCGGTGGCGAGCG
>JANXUM010000460.1 GCA_025356215.1 Bryobacter sp.
TGACGCGAATCAGCATCACGTCTCGCTTATAGATGACGCGCTCACCGCCGTAGTAATTCAGCCTCAACGGCTCGGCGAAAGGGAAGGTGAGAAGGTGTGGTTCAATGCAAGCGATCCGCGACATGACGCCATGCTATCGCAGGCGGAAACTGCGGCATACCGAAGCGACCACATGGCCGAAATCCAGCAGGCGACCGTTGTCGGGGCGTGAGAAGCCGGCAGCCAAACTTTGCAACTCGGCACTCGTCATCGTGTCGATGAACTGCGCATCTAACACACCCGCTAGCGCAGTCTTACGGCGGCCCGCCAAATACGGGAGGTCCAGCTTGAGAACCTCAATCATCTTTTCGGCGGCGCGATTGCCGTCAGCCGCGGCAACAACGCCACCTGTCAAAGAATACTGAAAGCGACTCTCACAGCCGTCATCCAGGGGCGAGATTGCCAAATTTTCGTCGAACCACGAGTCCTTTGCATGACCGCAATGGAGCGGAGCGCTCTTGCCCGTTTCGCGAATGCAAGAGGCGTGCAAATTCGAGTACTCAAGTTCGAGATCGCGAAACTCATGCTGTGGCCGGAAGTGCTCTATGTGGCTGTCTAACATTTCGACGGATCGACCGCAGTAGCAACAGACAAAGAACTGTTCTTCCAGAAGAGCTTAGTGCAATTCTCCTTTCTGTGGGCTTTGCAACTTATCGTAGCTGGGCTTCCAGTCGGGGTTAGCTCGCTCTAGCCATCGCCGAAACCCAATCGGCTCCGTTCGCTTCTCAATCTGCTTCATCTCCCGATAAGTTCCTGCCGTCGCAAAAGTGCCCGGGCCTGTGCAAGCTCCGGCAAGTCCCCGTACTGCGCGGAAATAGAGGCAATCGCACTCTCTGCGCGGCTACGGTCCTTGGAGCTAAGAAGACGGAAGAGAAGCTCGATCTGGTCCTTCGCCTCTTGGGGACGCTCCGGCACGTCCATGATGTTCTCAAGAATCCGATTCGAGTCTAGGCCGAAGCTGGCTTGAGGTCTCGCCGCCTCAACCTCGCCAACTCCGTTGAGGCGTAAGATCCAGACGTTCTCCTCGTGTACATGGCTCAGCACTTGAGGCGAATGCGTGGTCACGATGAACTGGCAGCTTGGGAAGGTAGTCTCCAGCTTGGAAACAATTTCCCTCTGCCACTTGGGGTGCAAATGGAGTTCGATCTCATCGATGAGGACAACGCCCTCTCCCCTAAGTATGGCGTCCGCATCGCCTGCTGGATTCAAAAGGTACAACCGCTGCGCGATGTCACCTACTAGGGCTAGGGTGTTTCGTTCCCCGTCGGAGAGCTGATTTACGCTTAGCTCTATTCCCAACTTCTGGACCGTCATCCTCATGGGGATTTGGCGGCGTACTCGAGGTCGATCAAAACCAGTGAATCGCTCGATAGCTCCGCGAACCGCACCCAAGGCATTATCTATAAATCTAGGCTTGTCGCGGAGGGTTTCGTTCTCCAGGTCTTCTCGATCTTTAAACCAAGCAAAGAAGCCTGTAAAATCGATATCCGTCCTCGGAAAGAGTTTTCTAAACTTCTCCAGAGATGTTGATCCGATAGGTGAATCAAATGCGGATCGCTTTGAATTGTAGTGTGCGAAAGGTCCTGCGGCACTTGCGATTTCTAGGCCATCTGAAATCGAGCTGTTCGTCTCCAAGCTCGTCCCAATTTGATTTCGTTTGAATTCTGCCTCGATTGTCCAGTGGCGATCCGAATCATATACCGCCACGGCCAGTTGTAGCGCTTTATAGCCCGCTTGAATGTCGTCTTCACCGACCAAGGCATGAATCTGATCACCACTAAACATCGCAGCAAGTCCGTCCAATACCGCCGACTTTCCAACCCCATTCACTCCCGCAAGCACAGTCGTCTTCGGTGAAAACTCCAGGCTGAGATCCTTGATCCCTCGATAGTTTTGGAAAGTCGCGCTCTTGATCTTCACTGGCCGATCCTCACCTTACCAGTCTAGTTTGGCCGCGCCTTATACTTCTCGTACAACCGCGTGTGCTTGGACTCCAGGCTCTGCGTCCTACCCTGAATAAACAACATCTTGATTTCGGTCTTCACCTCCATCGGGTCGCCATTGGTCACCAGCAGGTCCGCGTACTTGCCCTTCTCGATCGAGCCGTACTTGTCGCCCACGCCAAAGATCTCGGCCGCATTCAACGTGATTGCCTTCAGCGCCTCGTTGTTCGGCAGCCCATAAGAACTCGCACTCGCCGCCTCAAACATGATGTTGCGCGCAAACTGATTCTGGAAGCTTCCAAACGCAAACTTCACGCCCGCCTTAAACATCTGCGCCGGCAGCGCAAAGTTGAAGTCGTAGGACATGTCGTACTCGGGCGGCAACTGCGTCACCGGCCCAAGAATGCAGGGGATCTTCTTCTTTGCAATCTCCTCCAGCGCCTTGCCCGGCTCACGCACGTCGGCCAAAATGATCTTGACCTTTTCCTCGTCGGCAAACTTGATCGCCGCCAGGATTTCGCGCTCGCGCCCGGCCGTAATCATCAACGGTGCCTTACCCTCAAACACCGGGATCATCGCGTCGTATCGCAAATTCGTACGCAGCCCCGGCGTCTTCGCGTTCTTCGCCATCATGTAGGACCGCGCCTCTGAGAAGAAGTGCTTAATGTCCTGCATCTGCGCGTCGTAGCGGCGCTTGGCGTCGGCAAAGCTGCCGCGCGTCGCCTGGAAAGTTTCAAAATCGAAACTGCGCGACTGCATCGTTGGAAAACGCATCTGGTACGCCGCTGAACGATTGATCTCCATCTCCTCATACGTATAGCCATCCAGATGGATCAACGCGGCCTGGCCCATGATGATCCCACCACCGCCGCCGCCGCCCATCCCGCCGCCGCCACTGGCGCCCGGCATCGTCAACACCATCGTGATGCCGTTGGAGCGGACCACCGGAATATGTTCCGTCTCAGGGTTAATCGCCACGATCGCGCGAAGCTGCGGATTGAAGTCCCCCAGTTCGCCCGTGTCGTTCGTCTCACGAATCGACGAGATCTCCGACAGCCCAATGTTGGTCGCCGAATTGATCAAGCCCGGGTACACCTGCAAGCCCTTGCCATCGATCACGCGAACGCCCTTGGGTGCCGCCTTGCCGCCGATGTCGGCGATCTTGCCGTCCACCACTAGCAGCGTCGTGTTGTCCAGCTTCGGCCCGGAGACCGGGAACACGGTCACGCCCTTCATAAAGAAACTGTCTTTGTCGCTGGCAAACGCGCCAGCAGCAAGCAAAAGAATCGAGCAAATCAAACGCATCTTATTGCGGCCTCCGGACGGGCAGACCGGCGGGCGGACCCTGGCGGCGTTGCTCCTGTCTCAACTTGTCTTCCAGCGCCTTCTTGGCGGCTTCCATCTTGACGTGATTGCTCGCGTCCTCATCGCGGTCAAAGTACTTGATGCCGTCGATGTACACCTGCTGCGCCCGCGCGTAGCTGGACAGCGGATGCTTGTCCCAGATCACAAAGTCGGCGTCTTTGCCCACTTCGATCGAGCCCACCCACTTGTCCACTTTGATCTGCATCGCCGGGTTGATCGTAATCAGCCGCAGCGCTTCTTCCTCGCTCAGCCCGCCGTACTTCATTGCCTTGGCAGCCTCGGTGTTCAGGCGGCGCATCGTCTCGGCGGAATCGGAATTCACGCCCGACAACACGCCCTTGCGCGTCATCAGCGCCATGTTGTGCGGGATGGCGTCATAGGCTTCGATCTTGTAAGCCCACCAATCGCTAAAGCCCGCGCCGGCCACGCCGTGCTCCTTCATCTCCTTGGCCACCTTGTAGCCTTCGAGAATGTGCTGGAAGGTGGTGATCTTAAAGCCCACGCGGTCCGCCACGCGGATCATCATCAGGATCTCGTCGGAGCGGTAAGCGTGGATGTGTACCAGGCGCTTGCCCTCGAGGATCTCCACCAGCGGCTCCAATTGCAGATCGCGGCGCGGCGGCATCGCCACCTCGCCCTTGGCCTTCTTGGCCTCGTAATCCTTCCAGCTCTGTTGATACTCCTTGGCGCGCGTGAACGACTCGACGTAAACGTCTTCAATGCCCATGCGCGTCGCCGGGTAGCGCAGCGGCACGTTGCCGGCGCCAACTCGCCCGCCCGACGGGTTGCCCGAGCGCTTCGGGTTTTCACCCAAAGCAAACTTGATGCTGGGCGGCGCGTTCTCAAACGGCATCTCTTCCGCCGTCTTGCCCCAGCGCAGCTTCACAACACTGCTCTGCCCGCCGATCGCGTTGGCGCTGCCGTGCAGAATGTTGGCCATCGTCACCCCGCCGGCCAGCGCGCGGTAAATCGCGATGTCCTCCGGGTTGAGCACGTCTTCGATGCGTACCATCGACGACACCGAGATCGAACCCTCGTTGATGGAATCGGCGGCGATGTGCGAGTGGCTGTCGATTATGCCCGGCAGTACAAACTGGCCCGAAGCGTCGACGATCTTCGCCCCCGCCGGCACCATAACCTTCTCGCCCACTTCTTTGATCTTGCCGTTCTC
>JANXUM010000506.1 GCA_025356215.1 Bryobacter sp.
GAACTAAACTTGCGGAACTTGGAGTAGGAAATTTCGATCCCGACGCGTTTGAGTTTGCCGAGGATGCGCGCATCGGCACGAATGCCGATGTTTTGCGGCAGCCAGACTTCGTTGTTGACCAAAGCTTGATCGAGTTTGATCTGCGCGCCGGCGGAGAGACGGAAGAGGAACCAGCCAAAAGAGATGGTGTCGACGGAATCCAGATCGAGCTTGACGAGTTCGTCGGTAGCCTGATCGATCCAGGCTTTGCCCTTGAGCTTCTTCAGTTGGTCCGCGCGGCGGCCTTTGCCTTGAAAGCCTGGCCGGGGAGTGCCCTCGAGCCCCCAACAAAGGCGACCGTTGATCTTTTGCGAGCCGATCAGTTTAAAGTCGTATGCCTCGAGAACTTCGCGGCGGGCTTCGGTCTCTTCGCGCTTGGCCTTCTCGGTTTCCCCGCGGCGCTTGGCGCGCTCCTTGGGCGTTTCGGACTTGATCTTGGCGATTTGGCGATCCACCCGCTTTTGTTCCGCAGCCTCGTCGCGGCCTGTGACGGGCTTACCCTTCTTAACCAGATGCCGCTCGATCTCTAATCCATCGACGTGGAAAATCTCGTCGACGTTCTCGATGGTTTCCTCGACGGTCCCTTTCTTGTCGAAGGTCTGGATCCGCGTCTTGCTCTCGTAGATGTAGGTGTCGAGCAGGGCGAGGTTCCGGGCGTCGCGCTCCATGGCGCGTTTGACGATTTCTTTGGCGTCCTGAGCTTGCAGGCTGAGAACCGCGATCAGGAATAGCGGCCAGCGCATGGCTAAGACCATGGCTAGGATCGAAGTGCGACGTTCTCGCCGCGGCCTGCGAGCGCGCTCACACTGGGACCGCCACAGAGCCCGACGCCGACGTTCTGCAGGGCGTGCAAAAGGTTGTAAAAGACTTGGTAAATCATTTGCTCATTCACTGCTACGCGCCCAGGTAGTTTAAAGTTCGCGTTCAGTTCTTTGGCGATGTGCATGCGCAGTCCGTTGGGCGAAGGATTGCCGCGGCGGTCCCGGATGTTGGCAATCGCGATGGGCGTTTGAAGTACGTTGCCGCTGGCACCGTCCACGTAGAACTGGCAGCGTGAGAACCAGCCGAGATTGCCGGGGTCTGAAGCGTCAAACAGCAGCAGCGGGGCTTGGCGTTCTTGCGCGGTGAGGTCGACGATCCAGGCGCGGCTAGTCTCCTCCAGGCGTAGATCGAAGCCCGCCTGGCTGGCGATGCCGCCCAGGGCCTCGGCGTCGAGCTCAAGAAGAATATATTTTTCGACCCCAGCTTGCAAAACTTGCATTCGTGATTCTTATTTTACTATCGGTAGGGGGCGAGAATTGAATCCACTCTTTCTTTTCGACATTGACGGCACCGTGCTGCGCAAAGCAGGTCCGCATCATCGCATGGCGCTGGAACACGCGTCCACCGAGGTCGCGGGGCGAGAGATCAGTTGCGAAGGCGTACCGGTGGCTGGCATGTTGGATCGGGACATTGTCCGGCTGATGCTGCGGCAAGCCGGGGTGGCCGACAAGCGCATTGCCCCGTGGATGCCACGCATTGTGGCTTTGGCACAGAAGCGATATCCAAGAATCTGCCCCGATCTGCGGCACCGCGTGTGCCCCGGAATGCGGCCATTCCTGGCACGGCTGCAACGGCGCGGCGTTGCCTGCGGACTCGTCACAGGTAACTTGTCGCGCATTGGCTGGCACAAAATGCGTCAGGCGGGGCTGCGCGGCTATTTTCAATTCGGCGCTTTTGCCGAGATGGGCAAGACGCGTTCCGACCTTGCCGGGCTGGCCATTGCCGAGGCGCGCCGCCGCCGCCTCTGCGATCCAGCCGCGCCCGTGTACCTGGTGGGAGACCACATGAACGACATCCGCGCGGCGCGCGATAACGGCATCCACGTTGTCAGCGTGACCACAGGCCCTATGACCCGGGCGGAACTGGCTCAATTCTCGCCCGATTTTCTCCTAGACGACATCAGGCACCTGCCTTTGGAGATAATAGGGGAGTAAATGTCTGCGATTCGATCTCTTGCTCTGGGCGCGGCTCTGCTCCTTGGGTCTTGCGGTTTCAAAAATTCGGCGCCCGCCGCGCCCCCTGCTAAAGTCATCTTGGGCGGGACTCTAATTGACGGCACGGGCCGCCCGCCGATTCCGAATTCGCTGATCGTGGTCGAGAACGGCAAGATCGTTGCAGCGGGCGCGGCGAAGGACTTGAAGATTCCCGAGAACAACATCAAAACAAACTCAACCGGTGTCTATATCACACCCTCCCAGATGGGCGGGCGTCTGGAGTACGGTGCCCCGGCGGATCTGTTCCTGGTGGCGGGCAATCCGCTCGAGAACCCGCTCGTGCTGGGCAGCCCAATGCGAGTGATGAAGGCTGGCGAATGGATGGACGGCAATCGAAAGTAAAATCGCCATTCCGGGACCGCATGAAGACGCGGCGCAATCGCTATCGGTAAAACGGGCGGAAGTTGAATTTCACAACTTCGCAAGCCTCGGAGAACCCGAGCGCGCGGCGCAGGTTTATGCCGAAGAAAATCAGCGCCGCGCCGCCATTCTCGACGAGTTGCGCAGCTTCATCGGGCCGATGTCGCCCTTCCTGGAAATCGGGTCCAACGCCGGACATTCCAGCTACATGCTCTGCAACCAATATGGGGCGGAGGGCTTTGCTCTCGACATTTCCGAAGACTCCCTGCGCTACGGGATCGCGCTGCGCGAGAAGTGGAATCTCACCAAGTCGCCTGTGCTTGTAGCCGGGGACGCGTTGCATCTGCCGTTCAAAGACGGGTCGCTGCGGATGGTTGTGGCCTTTCAGATGCTCTCGCAGTTCATGGACATCGAAAGCGTCTTCCTTGAAGTGAAGCGCGTCCTCCAACCTGGCGGCATCTTTGTCTTCGCCGAGGAGCCAATGCGGCGCCTGCTAACCGCACGGCTCTATCGCTGCCCCTACTACGACACGATGAAGCCTTGGGAGCGGGTGTTATCCGACTGGGGGTTGTTGGGCTTTTTGGTGAAGGACGTAATTGGTGCGCATCAGGAGGAGTCTTTCGGGATCAAGCAGAACCATCGCATGTATTTGAGCGATTGGCATCAGTTGATCGTCAAGCACTTTGCCGAACAGCGTTATCGTCTGTTTGTGCCGGAGCGCGGTTGGGCTGAGCGTTGGGTGAAAAAACTGGCCGCGTATTCCAATCGCGAACGAAGCGAGTGGCGGGCAGCGCGGCTGATGGGCGGCACCCTGGCGGCGATTTGCAAGAAGGCGGGCGAGGCACCGGCGGCCGTCGAGGGACGCGCGTTTGAAACACTGTTCCGTTGCCCGGATTGCGGGGCTGACTTGCGCCGTGTGGAGGCAGAGGCTTTGCGTTGTGTAAGTTGTAACTACGAAGCCCCGCTGAGGGAGGGAGTTTATAACTTACTCCCGTCGCAAGATAAGCGCGAGTTGTATCCGGGCGACCGCAACGACATCCTCGATTTCTCGCTGGCTGGGCATGAGAAACATCTGGGGCATGGCTGGTATGACGTCGAAGGCGTTTACGGCAATAAATACCGCTGGATTGGGGCGCGGGCGTCGGCGTGGCTGGAAAACGTGAAAGGCGGGGAGCAACGGCTGCGGCTGCGCGGCTTTGCCCCGGAGCCGATCTTTCAAGCCAGCCCGCGACCGGTGGTGGAAGTCTTTGTCAATGGCTTGCCGCTAAAGGCCTGGCCGCTGGACCGCAATGGTTTGTTCGCGCTTGAAGTAAACCTGCCTGCGGCACCGCGCTATGAGCTGGAGATCCGGGTGAGCCCGGTGTGGAAAGCACCCAACGACGCCAGAGATTTGAGCGTCAACTTTGGGATGCTGCGGTTGATCCCGATCGAGGGCTAAGCTTAGGCTTCTCGCAACGATTCGAGCGGCTTGCGGCGGACTTGGGGATAGACGCTGAGAATGCCGACGATCGTTGCAACCCCCGCCGACAGGGTTGCGGTTATGGGATAGAGCCAGAGGCTGGGGTAAGCGGCATGGCCTTCAACGAAGCGATTCCAGGCGTAAGTTACCGCCGGGGCCGAAATGGCCGACCCGATGAGTCCGGCGGCAAGGCCCAACAAGGCGAATTCCAAAGCGGCGATCTGGAGCACCTTGCCGGTTGTTGCTCCCAAGGCTTGATAGATTGCGATTTCCGTGCGGCGCCATTGACGGGACGCGACGATCGTTCCGGCGAAGAGAGTGAGGGCGGCGATCCCCAATAAGGCGGCGAGCATTCTGAGGGCGAGCAAGAGCGACTGGAGCCAGGCGGCAAAGGCGGTGTAAGGCGTTGCAAGATCCACGGAAGACATGAGCGGGGCGGTTTGGTAGAGCTTGCGCTGCGCGGGAAGGACCTGCGACGGTGGGAGCTTGACCACCCCGTGTAGCGCGGCGGCGGGTTGGGTGGGCACCGCGGAGTTGAAGACGAAACAACAACGAGCGAGCAGTAACGGTCCGGCGGCGACGACTTGAGTCAGGCGCGCATGCCAGCGGCCTTGAGTGGATTCAAACTCTAGATCGGCGCCGAGTTGCGCGCCTAGCGCTTCAGCGACGGAGCGTGGTGCGAGGACTTCCGGGAGAGTGCGGGAGGGGTTCCAGTTCACTCCGGCAAGGAACGGAGCGAGTTTGGCCGGATCGCCACTCTGCGCCGCAAGCCAGCGCCGGTTGAGGCCGAAGGCGGCACTGGGATTTGGACGTCCGTCGATGCTGATCAGTCGGAGGGCGAAGTAAGGGACGAACAATGGGGGCCCGAGCGCACCCAGATCTCGCTCGAGCATGGCGCCAATCTCGGCGCGCTGCGACGGCGGAACGTTGATCAGGAGGAGGCCGGAATCGCTTGGGAAGTTTTCTTCGATTTCGCGCGCCGCGGCGTGCTGAATCGTCCAAATCGCAATCGCCAGTGCCACGGCGGAAGAAAGTGTAACGAGCGCAACTCCCGCGAAATTACCGCGCCGGACCAGGTTGGACAACGCGTAACGCCAGGCGAGGGGCCCGACTGCGGGCCGCCAGCGGATGGCCGCCTGGGGGGCCGCGTTCCGCCGTAGAACGCGGCCCGGGCGGGCGCGGCGGAGTCGATCGAAAAAAGGAGCGAGGAATAGCAAGCCCACCGCCGGAGCAACCAGCGCGGCCCGCAGCGGCCCTTGCCATGCGAAGGGAGGCACGCCGGTGTAGCCTAAAAAAGCAGCCACGCCATTGACAATGGCCCGCTCGAAGAGAATTGCCAGCCCGAGGCCGATGACCGAACTGAACGCGAGAAGAAGAAACGGCTCGGCAACAATCCAAATCCCGAGTTGCCGGGGCCCGGCCCCCAGGCATTTGAGCATGGCCACGGTGTCGAGGCCTGCCCCGAGACGGGACCATAGCGAGATCTGCACGGACACAAGCGCGATGAGGAACGCAAGCCAGGTGAAGGCTCGCATGGCGGCCCGGGTCAGGTTCAAAGTCAGCGTGACTTGGTCGTCGGGATGGAGGGCGTCGAGGATCTTGCGCCCCGGGAAAGCGTCCGCGAGACGTGACCGATAGACGTCGAGTTGCGTCATGTCAGGGAGACGAAAGAGAAATCGCAGGTAATCGAACCCTCTCTGCGCATCACCGTTGGGCAACTCCTTGACGAGGAAGAACGGGAGTAACGTGGGCGGCAGAGTAAGCTGATCCGGGAGCGACTCAATTTCCGCAGAGATGCGGGACTCTTGGCCATTAATGTAAACGCGATCGCCGACGTGCAGGTCGAGCCGGGCCAGGGCCGTGCGGGAGGCCAGAGTACCTCGTCCCCGTGGGACTGGTGGATTGAGCCGTAACGCGCCGCGCAGCGGGTAGCGGTCGTCGGCGACACGGACTAGCGAAAGCACTGGATCTGGACGGCGCTCGGTGGAGACGTTGGCGATGGTGTCTTCAAGGCGTGCCATTGGCAGTCCCTCACGCTGGAGGCTTTCGAGCACGGCGGCCTGCGCGGGCGTGAGGTTTTCACCAGTAATCACACACAGATCCGATGCGATCCATGGCGCGAGGTTTTGCGACATCAACTGAGCGAACGCATCGACGGCACCGTCGGCGGCACCGAGAGCGGCGATGGCGGTGGCAACCGCGCAAAGCGCAAGGGCGAAGCGGCCCGGGGCGCGAATTGCGTCCCGGACCGTGATCCGCGCTATCGTGTGAAGGGTCATGCGACTTGGATTCTTCAGTCTACTGTTGGTTGCCGCTGCGCCTTGCCTGGGGCAAGCGCCGGCGATATTTCAGAACGGCGTGACGCAGGCGGCCAGCCGACTTTCTTTCGCCATTCCGGGCGGAGTGCTAGCCGCAGGGACGCGCACGCACATCGCTGGCATCCGCTTCACCCCGGGTAAGTTCGCGGTGAAAGTGGAGTCGGGCGGAGTAAGTCGAGAGGCTCGCGTCGTTAGTGTAAGTGAAGATTCGGCTATTGTCGTTCTTCCCGCTGGATTGCCGCTGGGAGAAGCGGAATTGCGGGTGTCGCGCGACGGCGAATGGTCCAACGCGGCACCGTTGAGAATTGGAAAGCAATCGATTGGCTTGTACAGCCGGAACCGGCGGGGCTGGGGGCCCGGGGACTTCGCTGGCGGTCCTGCCGCGCGGGCTGGAGACTTTGTGCGGGTGAGGGCAGAGGGCTTGGCCGCCGGCGGGACGGCGCGGGTGCGGGTGGGGACGATTGAGACGGAAGGCAGAGTGGGGCCAGACGGCTTCCTGGGCTTCCGCCTTCCTCTCGCCACGCCACCCGGATGTTATGTTCCGGTGCAGGGGATAGGAACTGATGAATTCACAAGTAACGTTGTCACCATTGAGGTCAAACGCGGAACAGAACCTTGCCACTTACATTCAAACTGGCCGCGCCCGGCGCGCAACACGGCAATCCTGTTCGTTCAGAAAGTAGATGTTCTGTTTGACATGCAGCCGATCGACGTCGGGGAGTCAGTCGAGGAGAGCGCTTTCGCATCGTTTTTCAGTTTGCCCCCGGGAGATTTGATCTCCTTCCACATCATGCCGCCCGAGGGGAGTTGTGTGGCGGCTGCCTATCCTTACCAATTTGGCGATCCGCTGGGGGGGCTGCTGGGAGTGGAAATCGACAATCGAAGGGTGCCGAGACTGGACGCCGGGCCAGCTTTCCGGGCTCGTGGGTCTAACGGCGAGGGGACGATCCGGCCCCGGGCGGGAGGCCTGTATCGAGGGGCCTTTACCCGCAAATCCGACGGCATCTTGGGCGCGGGCACGATGCGCGTGAGCGGGAGCGGCGGCACGGACATTGGGCCGTTCGAGGCTGCAATCGAGACAGTGGAAAATCTGGTTTGGCTGAAGCGGGACGACTCGGCGATTCTGTACAGAGATCGGGATCACCGGTTGGAGTGGGCTCGCGCCGACCCGGCCAAGCCGATGTTAATCGCCGGTTTTGGAGCGGACCCTCGGTCTACGGCGGCGTGGGCCTTCTTTTGCGCCGCCAAAGCGGGAGAGAAGTCATTCACGATCCCCAAGGAGATACTGCGAAACCTACCCATCACTAAGTCTTCCACTGAGCTACCGTTCGGGGTCCTGACCTTGTTACAACCGCGCTTGGCCAGCTTCTCCGCCCCAGGGCTGGACCAGGGGACGATTTTTTATTCCGGGGGCGTGTCGCGATCCTTCATCTGGCACTAGTCAAATGAGCGAGACTGTCAAGTTAGCTTGGCTCTGCGCCGAACCGATGCGGACGACGACGGCCGGGTTACCGGCGCTAAGATTGATCGGGACGCGGATATTGATCTGGAACTCCCCTCCAACAACGCCGGGGACGGCACCCGCGTAGAGCACCTCAGCCTCTACGCCGCCGACGCTAACCGAGACGCCGCCGATCGGTTTGGGGTAGACACTATTGGCGATCAAGCCAGTGATGCCGGCGGGACTGGTCTGGCCTTCCCCCGTGCCGTACAAAATCACGATGTCGCCGCGCCTGGCGGGGTTCGATGGAGAATTGGGGCGGTTGTCCTGGTTATAGATTGCCCCTTGTCCGCTGCCGGAGAAATTGGCTGAAAACAGGCCCGGCTGGGTCGAGACGACGGGGACCGTGAGCGGGGCCGAGCGCTGGCCCTTGTAGACGGCAACAATCTGTGTAGCGGACTTGCCCGCCACCTCATAGGGAACGATCATGCTGGATTGCGTCGCCGATGCATAGATGATTGGCGCGGCTACGCCATCGAAAAGGAACTGCGTTTCAGCGACGGTCCCGCTGAGCCTGCCGGCGGCGTCCAGTGCAGCTCCGGCCAACTGTGCCGGGCCGATGAAGCTGCCGTAGCCGACTACGATCAAGCCGGGCGAGACGGAGCCGCTGACATAGCTGGCTGCGTTCTGAACCGCAGTGAAAGTGGGCGCGGGGCTGGTTGTGAAGCCGGAGAACTTACTAAAGACGGCGTCGCCGCGATACCGCCCTGCGGATCCGGTCCCGCGTATCTGGGTCTGGAGTGCGCCCGGAGTGGTCGGAAAGTTTCCCGACACCGTGCCCCCGCCGATATAGACGTTGCCGCTGGCGTCAATGGCGATGGCGGCACCGACATCATCGAAGCTTCCCCCCAGGTAAGTGGAGTATTTGAGCGCGGAGCTCTTCGGATCGAATTGAATTAGAAAGATGTCGCCTAAGTCCTGATTCTGATTCATAATGCCACCGCCACCGAAGCGGCTTTGTTGGGCGTCGGCAGTAAGTGGAAAATTGCGGGAGTTTGTGGCACCGGTTGCGTAAATCAATCCGCTGGCATCCATTGTCATAGCCGTGATCGCGTCGTCTTCGGTGCCGCCGAAGAAGGTGGAATACACCAGCGCCGTGCCGGTTGGGTTGATGCCGGCGATAAATGCGTCGCCGTAGAGTTGGTCGGCGATGGGCGCGGAATAGGGGCCCCGCATTGTGCGCTGGTAGCCGTTGGCCGTGGTCGGAAAGTCCTGTGAGCACGTGGATCCAGCGATCCAGGCGTTACCCGCCGAATCCGCCTGGATAGCCTGAATGAAATCGTCACAGTTTCCGCCGATGAGGGTCGCGTATGCAATGGCCCCCGATGAGTTGATCTTGGCGACAAAGCCGTCGCCGAAGTTCCAGAAGATGTTGTTGCGCAAGTCGGACCCGGCAAAGCGGCGTTGGTAGGCACCCTGAGTGGTTGGGAAATCGAATGACAACGTATACCCGGCAATGTACGCACTGCCCGCCGAGTCCAAGGCGACGGAGACGGCAAAATCGTCCAGCGAACCGCCTAAGTAAGTTGCATAGATAAGTGCCGTCCCCGATGGATTGAACTTAGCGTAGAACGCGTCGCCGGCGTTGAAGGGCACGACGCCGTAACGGGGAAAGACCTGTTCTCCGCCGCCGCCGCGCATTGCGTTTTGAGCCGCGTTAGCGGTGATCGGGAGGTTGGGGGAGATCGTGGCGCCGGTAACATGAATGTTGCCCGCGGCGTCCACCGCCATGGCTGAGATTACGTCGTCGGCTCGACCGCCATAGTAAGTGGAGTACTGGAGCGTCTCGCCGCCTGGGGAAAGGCGAGCGAGAAAACCGTCGCCGACCCTGAACAGATCGCTGCCGCCCGTGCCGGCGTAAGTGCGTTGGTAGGCGTTGGCGGTGACGGGAAAGTTGGCCGAACTGGTGCCACCGGCAACCCACAAATTGCCTGAGGGGTCCAGGGCGAGTGCGGCGGCGAAATCATCGGCGGAACCGCCGAGATAGGTAAGGAAGATCAGTGCGCCCGCGGCGTCGAACTTGGCGATGAAAGCGTCCCCTGCCAGGAGTGTCGCGGTGTGGCCTGCGTAAGCGGCCTGCAAGGGGCGTGTGACGTTGAGGTTTTGCGAGGTGGTGACGCCGGCAATGAAGACATTGCCGCTTGCATCCGGGAGGACGGCGCGGATGCACTCGTTGCCAAAGCCGCCGATATAAGTCGAGTAAGCGAGCGTAGGGTCGATGACCAACTGCGCGTTCCTGTTATAAGGGCCGACGCGGAAGCCGGCGCGGTTGCCTTCAAGCGTGTATTCGCCCTCCACGATCTTTCCGTTTTGATAGAGAACCGGTTTGCGCCAGCGGAAGTGGGCGTTGAGCATCAGGTCGCCGGACGGGGAGATCGTGGGTTTGGCGGGACTCTCAATCTGAAAGGAGATCGCCGCCGGGTCGGTGCCGGGCGCGAGGATGAGATCGTATTCGAGCTGGCCCTCGCTCCAATAAAAGACGGCGTCGATGCCGGAGAAAATTTCACGTTGGCGCAGGCGGGCGTAGGACCGGATGCCGGGGCGCACTTGCGCGGAAGTCAAATAGTTCGTCACACCGGGCAGCCTCTGTTCGGCTTCAAGCTCGCCTTTACCGCCGAAGTTGATACGAATGGGGCCACTCACGGTATCGAGCTCGATGCGCGAAGGCGACAAGCGAAGTGTGGCACCGGGTAAGTGCGCGCGATAATCGCGCCCGGCCACATGCTCTTCAAAGCGCGGCGTTAGCTTTTCGCGTCCGATCAGCGAGTACGCAATCAGGATAAGAGAGAAGAGCCTCATGACGGGAATGCTAGCAGTTTTAGCGCGTCGCCGAGTGGCCGAAACGCTGGCGGAAGGCCTGCCATCGCCGCCGCCAAATGCCTGGCGGCGCCGCCTTCATCCTAGCCCAGCGTGCCCGCCACCAGCGCACCACCGGCATCGACTTCCAGATTCCATAGGCGGCCTCACGCAGAGCCATAACTTTGTCATGGACCCAACGGCACCAGCGAATCGTCAGCAGCGCATCTCGCGTCAGTTGAAAGATGCGGGCCACCAGCGCCGTGCCGATGATCTTCGCGGCGAAGATGGTGCCGATACCGAGTACGCGATGGCCAGCCGTGAGCCAGTATACGGCCAACAACTTCAAGGGAAGTAGGATCGCGGTAGGCAAGCCGAACAACGCCAGCGCTCCATAGGGCGGCAGACCCCGGACCCAGGTTTCCAACTGATGGAGCACCGGCAGTCGGCCAAGTAAAGCAAAGACGGCGGAGAGCCGCCATTGCACTTCCTCATAGGCCAGTACGATCGCCAACAGCGCCAGTAACGGCCAACTCAGAATCCGGCGCAGCTTGCGTTTCATCACAAGCTAATTAGAACGTGAATCGAGTTTGTAATTCCATGCGCCGGTTGTTGGCACTCTCTGAGAAAACACCGCCCGCGCCCGCGGGTTGATTGGCTTGACCAAACAGCGGCGATGTGATGTTGCCGATGATCGGACCCGGGTTGTTGTGATTGGTGATGTTGCGGATCTGCATTGAGATCACCAGCGCGTAGCGGCCCTTGCCTCCGCCGCCGCTGGCTTGGCCCGAAGGCGCGGTGAATACTCCGGGTGCGGCGTTGCGATTGCCACCGCCTCCCCCGCCACCGCCCACCGCGCCCGCGCCGCCCAGCGGTGCCGCCGCGGCCGGATTGCCCTCGCCCGAGCCCCCAAATGTAAAGGTCTTACCGACGCGCAGGTTCAACATAATCTGCCCCGGCCCGCGCCCGTAATTGCGCGACAGCAGTTGCTGTCCGGGCGTCGGGCTCGGGTCAAGCAAACCATATTCGGTGTTGACCACACCAGCCTTGCTGGCACTGGTGGCGATGCCCGGCCGCCCGTTGAACAGCGAGTTGCCGTAGAGATCCCGCCCCGCAGTGATGTCGAAAGGCGGCCCAGTGTTGCCGGTCAGCAATGGATTGAGGCGGATGCCCCAAAACGTTGTAATCGTGCCGCTAAGCGAGACGCGATGGCGAATGTCGGTGGACGCCGGGCCGTACTCGCCGGCCATGCTGTAAGGGTTAGCTGGAAAAGTATTAAGGCCGTCGGTGTTACTCCGTGCCCGGTTATAGACGTAAGAACTCACCAGCGAAATATTCTTATTCACCTTTGAGTTCACGTTTACGATCCATTGATTCTGGTTGTACAGGCCAGCCGATTGAATCAACGCCGCGAGCCCCGGTCGGCCCAGCGGATAGACCCCGCCGATGGGCGAGTTAGTGTCGGAGGATCGCAACAGGTGCAGTCCGTGCGTGTTGGCGTAAGTCACGGCGATCGTCGAGCCGAACGGCAACTGCCGCTCAACGCTCAATGCCGACTGCATCAGATACGGTGCGCGCAGTGTCGAACTGATCTGCTGAATGTTGCCGGGCGCGGAACTCCCCGAAAGGGACGAGGCCGCCGGCACGTTGGGAAAGAAGTTTGGGTTGGCGACGATAATCTGTTGCTGCACCACACCGTTGTAGCGCTGCGCCAGCAGCGTGTTGGCCAAGCTGAAACGATCGTAGAACATACCGAAGCCGCCGCGTAGAACAGTCTTTGGCTTGACCTTGGCGTTGGCCCCGCCAGGTGCCCAAGCCAGACCGATGCGCGGTGCCCAGTCGCGCCAATCGTGAATGTTCGATTGCGTCTCATATCGTAAGCCGAGGCTCAAGGTCATGTTCGGTTTCAGGCGCCAGTCGTCACCGAAGAAAGCACCGAGGTCCACCTGACCGCCCGAGATCGTAGGGTTGCCCGCGTTGATGCTGAACTGCGACGCGCCCCCGCCAAGCTGCCGAATCTGCGCCGCCGGAAGCCCCAGTTGCTGAAACAGCAGCGTGCGGCGATAGCTCTCGATCGAGCTGATGTTCAACAGCACGGGCAGGCCCGCGCCGTCCAGCACCGCCTGATTGGCGGCGTTCAACTGCGGGGCGAGGCCGCCGCTAAAGGTGAAAGTCCCGTTGAAATTCTGCGGCGAGTTACTCGTCTCCAGCGCCCCGCGCAACCGCACGCCAAACCGCATGGCATGAGCCCGCTTCAGCACGCTGGTGTAGTTCTGTACTTCGTAGATGTTCTGGTTGGTGCTGGAGCGGCCGATCGGATTGCCGCCGCCGTTGAACGCGCCAAGCACCTGAAGCGCGAAGCCGGCGCTGTTGGCCTGCCCGATATCGGAGGGGCGAAAATACTGAAAGCGAGTCTCGTTGATGATCGAGGTACCGATCACCGCCGTCTCGGTCAATTGCACCGTCTGGCTGGGATTCTGGTAGCGATAGCCGCGAGAGACTAGGTTGAGCGCGCCGACGCCAGCGTTCTCGACATCGTCCCGATTGTAAGAATAGCGAGCGCTCAGCGTATTGTTGGCATTGATTTGAAAGTCGACGCGCGGGGTAACAATCACGCGGCTGAGTGTCGAGACAAAGGTGCCGTTGGAGGGCACGGCTTGGCCCTGTGCGTCGAGTGTGACGCCGTTGATGACATTGCCGTTGTCCACCCACTCGCGCACGGCGTTGAAATTGAACGACGCGCGTTTGTTGATCGGGCCACTCAATGTGCCGCTGAATTCATGCAGTTGGAAGGGAGCCTTCTCAGCGGCGTAGGCGTTGCGCGAGTTCAATTTGTCGTGCGCGAAGTTATAGCCGAGCGAGCCGCGATATTTATCGCTGCCCGGCTTGGTGAAGATCTCAATGCGGCCCAGGCCGAGGCGGTCGTACTCCGGTGAGAAAGGGTTTGAATTAATGCGGATCTCGCGAATCGATTCCTTCGGCGGTAGTTGGCCGCCGCTGAAGCCGTCGATGAAAATCGCGCTGCCGTTGGGCCCGGCGGCGGGGCCAGCCAGGGCGGCAAGGTCTGCCGCCAGATCGTCAGGGTTGTCCGAGAGCGCGTCCAGGTCCGCGCCACGCAAAACCACGGCGCTGGCGTTGGCCGTCGGGTCGACATTGGTGGCCGGGGCGACGCTCTCCTCGACGGTGACCTCCTGTTTGCCTTCGGCGATGCCCATCTGCAAGTTGAGCGTTTGCGCACCGGCGGCGATGTTGATCGCCGGGGTCTGCCGCAGCACCATGCCGGGTGCCGTCACGCGGACGGTGTATTTGCCCGGCACCAGATCGCGAAATAGATAGCCGCCATCGCTGGAAGTCTCAGCGCTCTTGGGCGCGCCGCTTTGCGGGTAGAGGTTCACCGTGGCACCCGGGATCACGGCGCCGCTCTGATCGGCCACTACACCTCGCAGAGAGGCAGTCTGTGACATCGCGGGGAGCGAGAGCAAAAGAAAAAAGGCGGAACGCCAAAAGAGATTGACTGGAACACAACGAAGCATTCACTCCATTCTGCCGGATCAACCTGAAACTTGGCTGAATGGACTTAGGCTTGCTTGTCTAACGGGCGGGTGGAATCGATCCCCAGCCAGCAAGCCGCGCCGATGAAGTACGCGGTCGCCGATATGTAGAAGGTGAGCGTGAAGTTCTGATTGGTGGCCGCCAGAACCTTACCGATGACGATCGGAGCGGCCACGCCGGCAAAGTTGCCCATCATGTTCATGCTGCCCGACAGGGTGCCGGCGAACTTGCCACCCACGTCCATGCAGGTGCTCCACGCCGGAGGCATCACGATGTCGTTAAAGAAACTGGCCATCGCAATTACGCCGACAACCACCAGCGGTTCCCGAAGCTGCACGGCGACGAGCAGCAGAATGCCCGCCATCGACATGCCCGTTACCGCCATGATCTTGCGCGCCTTGCGTACATCGCCCAGATAGGCACCCAGCTTGGGAGTGAGAAATCCGCTAACCAGGCAGCCGATGCCACCCAGGAACAGAGGCATGCCGCTAAGTACGGCACCGCTCGATTTAAGGTCGAACTTGAGCGTGTCTTTCAAGTAGGTCGGAAACCAGGTGATGTAGAAATACCAGCCGTAGGACAGCATGAAGTATTGAATCCACAAGAACCAGCAACTGCTCGAGGCCGCAAAGCGCGCCCACGGCACGCTGCCATGAGAGGGTTCCGGCACGGCTCCTGCATGGATCACTTCGATCTCGGCGGAGTTCACACCCGCGTGTGCCTGCGGGCTGTCACGATACCAGAAGTAAAAAACTGCGGCCCACATCACGCCCAAGCCGGCGAAAATCTGGAAGGCCGTGCGCCAATCGATCAACTGAAACAGCGCCGCCATCAGCAGCGGTGTGAACGCGCCGCCCCAGCGGGCGCTCATCCACACGATGCCCTGCGCCCGGCTCTTCTCGGCGGGCGGCAGCCAGGTGGCGAACATTTTGGTGATGTTGGGAAAGGCCCCTGCCTCGCCCATGCCGAACAGCGCGCGCACAATCAGCAGATAAACATAATTGGTCGCCCAGCCGGTGGCCGCAGTAAAGAAGCTCCACCAAAGGACGATGCGGGTAAGTACACTGCGGGCGCCCATACGGTCGCCCAACCAGCCTCCAGGGATCTCAAAGAGAGCATAGGTGCCAGCGAACGCGGCAAGCACATACCCGAACTGCTCCGTATCGAGGTGTAGATCCTCGCGCATCTTGGGGCCGGCGAAAGAAATGGAGACGCGATCGATGTACGTGATGATCGACAATACGACTGCGAAAACGATCACCCAATGGCGGGTTCGGGTTGCCTGCATAAGCTCAGCCGAGACTATCACACTGATCGCTCACCCAGCCCAGATAGCGCTCCAGGCCTCCAATGACGGGCACAGTAACGCCTTCTGGCCTGTCGCAAGGGTGGAGAGAGTTACCGACATTCAGGTTGGGCGCGGTAGACAGAATCGGGATATATTTCGCTTCCGGCTCAAAGTTCATTTGCCTTCTCCTCGATAACCGTTTATAACCAAGAGTAGCCCGTGAATTCGATGTTTGAGTCCGCTATCCTCCGCCGCGCCGGTCTTGCCCTTGGGCTGTTGACGGGCGGCGTGTATGTAGTTGTCGTACTACTGGGTCCCAACGGCGTCACTGCTTTGCGAAAGCAGCGCCAGGATCTACAACAGCTCGAAACCACGAACGCGAACCTGGCCCGCGAGCGCGACGAATTGCAGTACCGCGTGACCGCCTTGGAGAAAGATTCCCAAACGCAGGAGCTGGAAGCCCGACGCCAGTTGGGCAAAGCCAAGAAGGGCGAGTACATCATCAAGGTCGACCCTCCGAAGCAATAGCAGGGCCGCGCTTGCAGTTCAAGAAAAAAGGCCGGGTCGACCCTTCGAGAGGCGAACCGGCCTAAATCATTTTCGCGCCTGGCTTATGCCTTCTTGCGACGCAAGTAAACGCCCAGCGGCAACGCCAGCAGCAGCGTCCAGGCGGTCCCAGGCTCCGGCACTGCCGTAACAGTCGAATCCAGCGTCAAGATTTGAGGATCGTTGCCTGGGAACAAGTCGAGTTGCACGGCCGTAAACACACTGGCTGGCAACGCGTTGTCGGGTGTGATCTGCAGTGAGAACGTCGCTCCGTCAAAGCCCGTCGGCGAATCCAGCAGCGGGCCCGTGATATCGACGGTAAACAGGATCGTGTTGCCGAAAGCGATGAGCTGCGTCCAGTCGTTCAAGCTAAAAGTGTTAGCCAGAAACAGGTTGGAAGTCAGGTCGCCGGTGACATCGCCGGTCGGAGTCCCAGCGCCCAGCGTTCCGCCAGAGAACCCATAGACCGTAGCCAAAGCCGCGTCAGTGGGCGGAGCCGCCGCGGGGTTCAACTGAAAGTTCAAAGTGCCCGCATTGCCGCTGTAGCCGCTGGTGTCGACCAAAAACTGGTAGTGCACGGTGGTCGCCTGTAGCAATCCACCGAAACCGACAAGTACTAAGAGAGCGAGTTTGTACATATAAATTTCCTTGTGGGCGCTTTAGAAAGCGCCCGAATAAACCTTCGTAGAGTAGCTGATGGCCAAGTTGCCCGGGTTCAGCAATTGGATCGGAATCGTCAAGCTGCCCCCCGGCGCGATCGTGGCGGCGGCATTGACGATATAGGCGCCCTGCAGATTGGTCCCGGTCGCATTGAATAGTGAGATCCCGGCGGGCAGGCCACTGAGAACCAGCGTGAACGGGCCGGTGAGCGCCCCCGCGCCTGTGTTGCGCAGGATGATGGAGCCGGAGTAGATACCCGTGGTGCGATTCGCCACCAGGCCGCTGCGCAGCACCTGCAGGCCAGCCGTTATGGGCTGCGCGGTCGTGATGTAGATGACGCCCGGATCGTGATCGCTCAAGCGGCGGGGGCTGTTGCGATCGTTGCGGTCGGTCTCGGCAAACTCGCTGTTCAACCGCACGTAACCCGCGTTCGTGACCTGATCCTTAAGCGTCTGCGTGTAAATGATGTGGTCAAGGGTCTGATGATTACCGTCGAATACATAGCTGAAGCGCTGGGCGGGATCCGGAATCAAGTCGAGCATGTTCAACAGATTTGGGTTGACCAAGTCCGGCGACGCGGCAGCCACTTGCGTGCTTGGCGCGGGGTTGCCCATCACCGTACCGATCACGTCTACGTAGCCATCGTTGACGTAGAACGAGTTCATGTCGCCGACGCTGATTACTTTGGCGGCGGGGTTATTCGTTTGCTCGGTCTGGATGAAGTTGGCGAGAAACTCCGCCTGAGCGGCTCGCTTGGCGCGGATCCGTCGCCCGTTGGCGCAGGTGGATTCGTCATCGATACTGCTCAGACTGCGCAGATGGTTGACGATCACGACCATGTCCATGCTGCGGCTGTTCTTTGTGACCGTGCCACGCAACACAAGGGGCGGCCGGTCATTCAGAATCGCCAGCGCTCCGTCGCAGGGGCTGGCGTATTGGGTAGTCAGGCCGAGTTGGGTGACGCTGGACACAGTGACGGTATTCTTTACGAGGAACCCAACGTCAATGCCGCCGACGTCGTTGCCTTCCGTCAGGTAAGCCGTGTAGAGGTTGGGAGTGCCCGCGTCCGTATTGATCTTGTTGGCAATCGCCTGGGCCACCGTCAGATTCTCAACTTCTTCCAGGCCGATAATATCGGGAGACCTGAGGTTGTTCCGAATTCCTAGTGAGGCCTTGTTCAGCCGCCCATCGAACGCCACCTGGGTCGCCACCACGTCGCTGGTGCTCGGGTCGTTCACAGTGTCGAAGAAGCGCTCGACGTTGTAAGTGGCCACGGTCACCTCGCTCGCTGAAGGGGCGGGGGCCGTGCCCTCGGCTACGCCAGTTCCGCTGACGACGTAATTGTTGTTGTCCGGGTAGATCTGATACGCGCGGAAGGCGAAGTCCAGCACTCCAACCAGATTGGTGATGACTTGGCCGGTGCGGATCTCAACAGCCGTTGTCCCGGTCAGCCGGTCAAGGTCGACCTCGATCCTTTCCGGATTGTTGTCAAATATCGGGATGGCGCAGCCGCTGCCCGCCGCGCAGGTGGGTGCTGGAGTTGGCGTCTGGATGCCGGCATCGCGCAGCGGAGTGGCCGTGCCGGTGATCACGCCGTAGAAGAAGCCATTGGAACTGGCGGTGTCGTTTGTCTCGTTGATCGTGCCGTCGGTCGGCGAAACCGCCGTGATGCTGTCCACCTTGACACGCATGAATTCCAGGCGCTCCAATTGATCCTGGCCGCCGCCGGGCGTCAGCATCGCCGAGGTGATCGTGACCGGCGTGGGAAGCGTGTTCCCGGTTGAGGTAAGGGCTAGCGTAGGCGATACCAACTCCGTCACCGTGCTGGTGTAGGCGTCGGTGGAAGGACGAAACTCGGATACGGTGGCGGTCACTTGAATCCGGTTGCCGACCGTGGCCGTGGCCGGCGGAGCCGACGAGGTGAAGACAAAAACCGCCTCGCTCGTGTTCGGATTGGCATCGTAATCGATTTCGGCGTTTTGGAGGTAGAAGCCGTTCGATTTCACAGCAGTTACGATTCCGTTGGTGATGACCTTCAGGCCGTTATAGGGCGAAGTGTTTCCCGATCCTTGAATTTGATTGATGTTGAGGGTCGGCGGCGGTGGCACGTCAATCGTCAACGTGTAGCTCCTGCTGCCCGCGCAGGTAGCGCCTACGGTGGAGTCAGTCGCGGTGACCGTGAATGTGAATGGTCCGCTCAGCGCGGTGGTACCCGCCAGCAAGCCGCCGGTGGAAAGAGTGATGCCGGTGGGCGGAGCGTTGTTCGTGACAAGAAACGTGTAAGACCCCGTTCCGCCCGTGGCTGTGATGCTTTGGCTGTAGGCCAGATTCTGCGTCCCATTGGGAAGCGAACTTGGGCTGAGGTTAATCGTCGAACACGCAGGCGAGCCGACGCTTCCCGAGTAGTTCGCCGATACGCTGCCGTTGGAGCAGGTGGCGTTGAGCGAGAAGCTGTACGCACCGGGGGTATCCGGCGTTCCAGCAATGGTCCCCGTGTTGAGAAACAGTCCGCTCGGCAGGCTGCCGGTACCCAGGGTGATCGAGCACGAAGTCCCGTTCGTCACCGTGAGTGGGATGCTGGCTGGCGTGCCTGAGACGAGCGTGCCCAGCGAGGCGGGCTCGATCGAGAGCGTGATCCCGGGGGCAAAAGCGACGCCGCGGAAGGCGGTGTTCGTGCCGGCGGTGGCGCGATCGGTCACGGTGGTCGTCGACGGTGCCGCGTTATATCCAGCCGTATCGCTTACCGACGCAAATTTGCTGCCAGCGTTGTATGTGACAAAGAGAGTCACCGTGCTGCCGGACACCGACGCCGTCAATCCGCGCACCGACGCTGCCGTAATGGTTCCGTTCGAAGTCCAAGTGCCAGACACCAGCGAGTATTTGAGAATTTGCCCCGCCGTCTCATCGGCCACATAGAGCGTGTCTACGCCGGTTACGCCCGCATCCAGATCCGCCAGGAAGAACGCATTGGGCGCGCTTGTGACGGAGAAACCCGGTAGGATCGTGATGGTCTGACCCGACGTGGTGGGAATGCCTGAACCGACAGTGCCCACCCGGATTGCGGCCCCCGATTGGGTGGAGGTGTAAAGTTGGCTGCCGAAGATTGAAACGGCGCGCATGTTGGTGACTGTGGAGGAGAGCTGGGTGGAAGTCGTTGCGCCAAGCGTTGTGTAGCGGACGCCCCCGGCGCCGCCAGAGATCCAAAGGTTCGTTCCATTCGTTGACGCCACCCCGCGAGGGCTGGATCCGGTGGACGCGTCGGTAAGCGCCGTTGTCGTATCGACAACGCCCGAATTGCCCACCCGCCCAATCACCCGATTGACGCTGGACGATGTCGAAGTCGTGAGACTGGCTGTGCCCGTTGCCGCGTCGTAGCCGGTGAAGACAAGGTAAAGCGAGTCTGTGGAGCGCGTCATCTGGCCCTCAGTCGCCGAAGTCCCGGCGCTCACGATGCGCCGATTGCTACCGGAGGTCGAGGTCGGCAAGGCGATGCTCTGCACAAATGTTCCAGTTGGCGTGTACTCGTCAAGAAACGCCGCGGCACCATTCGCACTAAGCGCCACCGCCCCGTCTCCCACTCGATAAACAACGAGATTGCCGGGCGTAAACGCGGCGGAAAAAATAGCGGTGGCGGCCAAAAGGGCCAAACTCAAAAAACGGAAAAAGCGCATCAAATACCTCCTCAAGCAAGCTACGTCCGCTGGTAGGCGAACCCCGGCTGTCCCTCGATCCTACCCCATGATTGTTTCAATTCGGACAATCCGGACGGCGATACTGAAGCTATGACGCGCCGCTCCCTCGCTCCGGTCCTTCTGTCGCCGCTGGCCGCCGCCCCCGCGCCCAAACTCAACCACTTCTACGCCACCGTCGACAGCGAATCTTACGCCGCCATTGAGGCCTCGGCCTTCCTCCGCGAACAGTTCGCGCCTTTTGAAAAGCGCACAACGGTCCGCAACGACGGCACTTACTCCGGTCTCTATTTCTACGGCACCGAAACGTACTTCGAATTTTTCGAAGCGGGCAAGGGCGGACGCAAGCCCGGCGACGCAGGCCTCGCCCTTGGCATAGAAACGCCCGGCGGATCCGCCGCGCTGCAGGCCCAATGGCAAAAACTCCAGCCCAGCGTCACTGCCAACGTCACACGCCAACTCGATGGCAAGCCAATTGACTGGTTCGACATGACCAGCTTTGAGGACGACACACGCGAGCGCTCGACCGTCGATGGCTTCCGCCTCTTTGCCATGGAGTACAATCGACACTTTCTCAAAAACTGGCTGCCCAGCGCCCCGGACTCCATCCGCATGGCCGACGTCCTCGCCGGCTACTGCAACAAGCTCGGGTTGGCCGAAGTCCGCCGCACCAGCATCTTGGACGACGCCGATCTCCTCCATCTCTCCGGTCCCGCGCCTGGCTTGCATCTGCGAGCTCGGCAACTGGCGGCGGCAGGTTGGCCCCCCAACACACCTGTGAGACTCACCCCGGCGCCCAAGCACATCGGCTACACCCGGCTCGAATTCCGTCTGAAGAGCCCGCAAAAATCAGCCACCATGCCCTTCGGCACGACCACCTTGCGCATCGACGGAAGGCGGGCCGTGTGGACGCTCGTACCCTAGTCGCGGCCGCTCTCTTGCTCGCTTCCTGCACCGGACGGCGCTCCACAACCTTCGAGGTGATCCCCGGCAGTCCCGCCTATCGGCTTCGCTCGCCGGATAAACCCACACTTGCGCTGCCTGACACCCTCAGCGCTTACAGCGACCTATCGCAAGGACGCACCGCCCTGAAGCCCGGCATGACTCTGAAGTTGGAGACCGCCTACTTCAAGCCCGGCGAAGCGCGGCGTGGCTTAGCCAATTTCCTCGGCACCGAGAGCGTCGAAATCCACGTCCGTCGCGACGGTAGTCTCCAAAGCGCCCAACTCCGCCTGCTCCCCAATCGCCCAGCGGACCAGCCCGCCATCGATGCCTATCTGACGCTTCCCCAACAACGCAGACGCTTTCACTTACTGCTCCTTCAAGTCGTCCTGAGTCGCAACTCTGGCGAGGCCAACGCAATCCTGTTGAGTGGCAACTCGAAAGCCGAGGTGGAGAAGCTGGCAGCGGACCCAGCGTCCGTATGCCACGCTGGCAACCCCAATTGCGCCGTGTTCCCCGCCACCGGCTCTGTGTCCCTAGGCATCGAAGTTCAAGTCAACGACAAGCCAACCTTTGTCCCCTGGGGCACTCTCGTCGGCACCCTCGCCGGCAAGCAGCGGCCCTTCTCGCTGGCGCGCTTGTATCGGGGCCGCCTTCGACCCGTTCAACTCGATACCGACGATCCCGAAGCGCTGCGTCTGCCCCTGCTTCCCGGCGACGCGATCTCCTGGCGCTCACCCAGCCCTTGACCCCGCCCCCCGCCATGCGATATCGATAAGCGGTGCGCTACTTACTCATACTCACCGCGTTCGCTCTCGCCGCCGCCGGCCCTGAGGACGCCATCACCGCCGCCGAAAACAACTGGACCAAAGCCGTCGTCAAACGCGACATCGCCGCGCTGAACGCCATCTACACCCCCGACCTGATCTACGCCCATTCGACTGGCAACGTGGAAACTCTCGCGCAATACATCGAGCGCCTCAAGACCGGCAAGCAACGCTACGACACGATGACCTTCGAGAAGTCGAAGATCGTCATGCATGGCGGCTCCGCCGTCTCGCACTCGATCGTCCGCTTCACCGGCCAAAACGACGCGGGCCCTTTCAACGACCACTTGATGCTGATGCACCTTTGGGTCAAGAGCGGCAAGACCTGGCGCCTCGCCGCACATCAAACCACAAAGATCCCTTAAACCTTCTCCGGTACCTCAAAGCCCTTGCGATAGTTCCGCTTCAGCATCTGATCGGCCTCGGCGTCTCCCACAAAGCGCTCCGCCGCCGGATCGAAATGTAACTGTCGATCCAGGCGATACGCAATGTTGCCCAGGTGCGCCAACCCGCTGGCCATGTGCGCCGTTTCCACCGGTGCGTTCTGGTCGCTGGTCTTGCGGCTGTAAACCGCTTTGATGAAGTTCTTGAAGTGGTCCCCGCCCGCTTTGCGGCTGGGGCCTTTCTCTTTGCCTTTGCCCAGATAAGTCTCAAAGCTGTCGTAGTTTTTCACCACCAAATAGCCTTCGCTGCCGTAGAAGATGTTTCCCACGCCGACGCCATTCTCTTCGTTCGTAATCCAATGGCGCACTTCAAACTGGATCATCTTTTTCAGCTTCGGGTAGTGATACAGCGAAGTCTGCACCTCGGGCGTTTCCTTATCGTCGTCGAAGGTGAACTTGCCGCCCATGGACGTAATCTTTTCAGGCAGCGTGTCCACACCCAAGCCCCACATGCACATGTCCGTCTCGTGGATGCCTTGATTGCCAACGTCACCGTTGCCCCAGTTCCAGTGCCAATGCCAGTTGTAATGAACGTGGCGGCGGCTAAACGCGACGTGCTCCGCCGGGCCCTCCCACAGGTCGTAATCAAAGTTCGCCGGTACCGGTTCCGGCTGCTTATTCCCGATCGACGGCCTCCAGCGGAACACCAGACCACGCGACATGTAAACGTTGCCGATCTTGCCGCCGCGCATCAGCGACACCGCTTCTTGCAGCGCCTCGCTTGAACGCAGTTGCACTCCGTGCTGCACAATCCGCTTGTACTTGGCCGCCGCCTCCACCATCTTGCGGCCCTCATAGATGTTGTGGCTGCCGGGCTTTTCGACGTACACGTCCTTGCCCGCCTGACAGGCCCAGATCGCCGCCAGCGAGTGCCAATGGTTGGGTGTGGCGATCGACACCGCGTCCACGTCCTTGTCGTCGTAAACCTTGCGCAGGTCTTTGTAGGTCTTGATCTTCTTCCCGTAGCTGCCCTCAAATTCGCCGGCCCGCTTGGTCAACAAGTCCCCGTCGGGGTCGCAGATCCCGACAATCTCGGCGTCCTTCTGGCCCATGAAGCCCTTGATGTGATCGCGCCCCCGCCCGTTGACGCCAAGCGTCACCACGCGGATCTTGTCGTTCGGCGACCGGGCGGCGCGCACCAGCGGCGCGGCCAGCGAACCCATCAGGAAAATACGTCGGCTGTTCATTGGTTGTTTATCCTATCACCAGGAGGACGCACGGATGGCGCTACAAGTGGAAGCATTTCGCGACGCGTTTATCGGGTCGGCGGTGGAGCGTCTGCGGCAGCAGACGGACAGGATCGTCGATTGCCTCGGCAAGCTCGACGACGGCCAGATCTGGTCCCGGGGCAATGAGAGTTCCAACTCCATCGGCAATATCGTTGTCCATCTGGTTGGCAATTTAGGGCAATGGGTGCTGCATGGCTTGTGGGGCGGGGAAGACCTGCGCGACCGCGACGCCGAGTTCGCCGCCCGCCTCGGTCCCGGCAAAGTGGAATTGGCTCAACTTCTCACCGCCCGTGTCGATGAGGTCATCGATTCCCTGAAAGCGATTCCAAGCGAGCGATTGCTCGAGATGGTGCAGCCCCAAGGCTATCGCTTACCCGTTATGGAGGTAGTCACCCACATCACAGAACACTTTTACTATCACGGCGGGCAGATTTTATTGTTGACGAAACTGTACTTGGATCAGGACCTTGGCTACTACCGGCACCTGGCTGGCAACCGGAAAGAACACGCTGAATCCGTACCCTAAAATCGCCCATAATCATTTTTTTGAGTCTAGCCGATAAAAATTAGTAACAAGACGATCGATTTCGTCATATGTTCTAGGTGAGGCCCAGTTTGCCATGCGCTCTATGTTGACCGCTTTCGCACTAGGATTGTGCACTTTTACCGCTCTTGCAGTGGAGACGAGCGTTACCGCTCCCCCGCTGCTTACCGTTTTGCTCAGTGTCGACGGACGGGTATCCGACCCCGCGCTCGCCGAGCTCAAATCGGAACTAAACGACATCATGCGCGATACGGGACGCCGTTTGGATGTCCGTTTGCGCCAGCAGGCCGCCCCTGATGAGAGCTTTGAGGACGTCGTGCTAGTCAAACTCCGCGGCACCTGCGCCATGCAGCGCGACTACCCGTTCATGGATGAGCGCGGGCCCCTGGCATGGTCGCACTCCACCGACGGTGCCATTCTTCCCTTTGCCGAGGTCTCCTGCGACCGCATCGCGCGTTCCGTATCCACAGCGCTTACCGTCTTCGAGCAGCGCCAAGCCGACAAGTACTTGGGCCGCGCCCTCGGTCGCGTCCTGGCCCACGAGCTCTATCACATTCTCGGCAAAACCCACGAACACAACACCGACGGCTCCATCGCCAAACCCGCGATTTCGGCCAAGCAGTTGATTTCCGACAAGAAACTCGGTTTCGACGTTCGCGATCTAAATCGCATGTTGCCTTAAAGATCGCCTTCTGCCCGCCGATAAGCTGGACATGGCAATTGTCCCGATTCGGGCCGTCAAAGCAGTTCGCGCCGTTACTCCGGTTCGCCCGCTGCCCAAGCTCCGCCCCTAAATTAGGCGTTTCGAATCCCTCCCCCGGCGCATCCAATGGATTAGCGATAATAGGGAAGAGAGACAATCGAATCGTATGAACTGGAAGTTTTTTTGGCGCTTAAACGCTCACATGCAACTGGCGCCGGTGCTGGAGTCGGGCGAGGAAACCTTGATCGGCGGCCAAGCCGTGATGGAGGGCGTAATGATGCGTGCTCCCCACTCTTACTGCGTCTCCGTGCGCAAGGCCAATGGCGAGATCGTCTCCGAGACGGCGCCGCTCGCTAAGGTCAGCGACAAGTATCCGATTTTCAAGCTCCCCGTTTTCCGCGGCTTGGGCACCCTGGGCCAGGCGATGAGCCTGGGCATGAAGGCACTCAAATTCTCCGCCGACGTCCAACTGGCCGAAGAAGAAGAGAAAAAGACCGGTGTGGTCGCCGAGGGCGGCAAGAAGCCGACTGAGATCCCTGCCTGGGCCATGGCCGGCCAACTCGCCTTCAGCCTGCTATTCTTCATCGTGCTATACAAGTTTGTGCCGCTCTGGCTGACAGAGCAGTTGAAGTCGCACTATCCAATCCTCGAAGGCCGCATCCTGTTCAACCTGGTCGACGGCGTGATTCGCATCTCGATCTTCCTGGCCTTCCTCTATGGCATCTCTCGCGCCAAGGACATCAAGCGCGTCTTCCAGTATCACGGCGCGGAACACAAGGTCGTCTTCAATTTTGAGTCGGGTAAAGAAGTCAACGTGGCCAACGCTCAGAGCTTCGTCACCTTCCATCCCCGCTGCGGCACCAGCTTCCTGATCGTCGTGATGCTGATCTCGATGGTGCTGTACATGTTTCTCCCTTTCGATACGATGATGGGCAAATTCCTCGGGCGCATCGCGCTCCTTCCCGTTGTCGCCGGGCTGTCCTATGAACTGATTCGCTACGCCGCCAAGAACAAGGGCAGTCTGCTTACCGTTCTGGCCGCCCCCGGCTTGTGGTTGCAGCGGATCACAACGCAGCCGCCCGACGATGGGCAGGCCGAGATTGCGATCCATGCGCTCAAGGGCGCAATGGAGCTTGAGAAGTCCCAAGGTGGAGTTTTGGTGATCGCGTAAATGGCAATAATTCCGATTGAGAAGTTAAACGAGATTGAGCGCCGCTTTGAAGAGCTGAGCGCCGACATGGCGAATCCAGAAGTGATTGCGGACTCCGCGCGCTACCGCAAGACAACTAAGACAGTCTTCGATCTGGAAGACGTTGTCCAGATCTTCCGCCGCTACAAAGAATTGAAGGCGCGCATGGAAGGCGCCAAATCCATGTTGACCGAGCCCGACGCCGAAATGGTCGAGATGGCGCGCGCGGAGATGGCCGAGGTGGAGCCGGAAATCAGGAAGGCAGAGGACGAACTGCAACTCCTGCTGGTTCCCAAGGACCCCAACGATCTTAAGGACGTTGTGCTCGAAATCCGGGCCGGCACGGGCGGGGACGAGGCCAGCCTCTTCGCCGCCGAAATCTTCCGCATGTACACCCGCTACGCCGAACTGGTGGGCTGGAAGGTCGAAATTCTCGATATCTCAGAGTCCGGTGCCGGCGGCTATAAGGACGTCTCGGCCATCATCTCGGGCATAAAGGTCTATTCGATCTTGAAGTACGAAGGCGGCGTGCACCGCGTGCAGCGAGTGCCGGCGACCGAGGCCCAAGGGCGCATCAACACCGCGACGGTGATTGTCGAGGTGTGG
>JANXUM010000547.1 GCA_025356215.1 Bryobacter sp.
CAGCCGAAAGCCTTTCAAACGCGGTGTCGGCACACAGCAAGGGTGCGACCTAGCGGGAGTTGGCATCCGGATGGGCGATGAGCCTTTAGGCTTCCCCCTATAACTCCTAACGAAACTCTCTAGCCAGAATCACTTAGGGCATGCACACTCCTCCTGCATGTCACAAAACAAGAGAAGAGGCTTGAGGCATCCCGTCATAGGCCAGCGGTTCGCCCACTCGTTCCCCTGCCCCGTTCTGGCATCTCCTGAACCCGCGTTCACATCCCTGCCCCTTTCCCGCTCATGATCTGGATTGCTCCGTCCGAGAAGGACACCGCCGCCGCCACACTGGAGAAACGCCTCTGGGCCGCTGCCGATCAATTTCGCGCCAATAGCGGCCTCAAAGCCCAGGAATACTCCGCCCCCGTCCTCGGCCTGATCTTCCTGCGCTTTGCCGAGGTCCGCTTCTCCGCCCAGCGCGCCAAGCTGGAGAAAGGCGCTGCCTCCACCCGCCGTGGCTCCCGCGTCGACGATCCCGCCGCCTACCACGCCGAAGGCATCCTCTACCTGCCCGCCGAAGCCCGCTTTGATTACCTGCTCAACCGCCCCGAGGCCGACAACATCGGCGCGAAAGTCAACGCCGCCATGCGCGAGATCGAGCAGCACAACCCCCAACTCGCCGGTGTCCTGCCCAAGACCTACAACCTCTTCACCAGCACCCTCCTTAAAGAACTGCTCAAGAAAGTTTCCGAGATTCCCGCCTCCCTCGATTACGACGCCTTCGGCCGCATCTACGAATACTTCCTCGGCGAGTTCGCCATGAGCGAGGGCCAGGGCGGCGGCGAATTCTACACCCCCAGCAGCATCGTCCGCCTCCTTACGGAGGTCATCGAGCCCTACCACGGCCTCATCCTCGATCCCGCCTGCGGTTCCGGCGGTATGTTCGTTTCGTCGGCTCGATTTGTGTCCCAACACAAAGGGAAACGAACACCCTCATCCCCGACCCTTCTCCCAAGTGGAGAAGGGGGTGGGCACTTTCGTGGCGGCTACGATTTCTCCGGCCTCAAGGAGCGGGCGAGGGAATTACGGAAGAAGCAAACTCCTGCCGAGGAATTGCTCTGGGAGCTGCTCCGTGACCGGCAATGCTGCGATTTGAAATTCCGTCGCCAACACCAGTTCGGCGATTACGTGCTGGATTTCTATTGCCACGAATTGAAGCTCGCCGTGGAACTTGATGGCGAACCCCACAACACCGCCGCACGTCAGAAAAAGGATGCAATGCGTGACGCCTACCTAAAATCCCAAGGCGTCATCTCCCTACGATTTGAAAACCGCGTTGCTGTCGAAACCGCCGAAGTGATTCTCGAAGCCATCGCACATCACGCAGCCAGCTCCTCTCCTCCTGGGAGAGGCGGGGGTGAGGGTGCAGCGACAGATTTCTCCGGCGACCCAGCACGAGAACTGTCGATCCATGGCGTGGAAAAGACCGACGAAACCGGCCGCCTCTGCCGTCTCAATCTGGCGGTGCATGGGCTGGAAGGCGAAATCAAACACGGTGGCAACATCAACAGCTATTACGACGACCCGCACGACGCCACCGGCCGTTTCGATTTCGTCCTCGCCAACCCTCCGTTCAATGTCAACGCCGTCGATAAGGAACGCCTGAAAGACATGGTCGGCTACGACCAGCAGGGCAATGCCCGCCGCTTTCCCTTCGGCCTGCCCCGCACTGACAACGCCAATTACCTCTGGATTCAGCTCTTCTATTCCTCGTTAAAGAATGCGAAGGCCGGAACCTCCGGCGGACGCGCCGGGTTCGTCATGGCCAACTCCGCCTCCGATGCCCGCTCCTCCGAGCAGGAGATCCGCAAACTACTCATCCAAAGCCGCGCCGTCGATGTCATGGTCGCCGTCGGCCCGAACATGTTCTACACGGTGACTTTGCCTTGCACCTTGTGGTTTTTGGATAAAGGGAAAGGCAAAGGCACGGTCAATGGTTCTTCATCGGCGAAGCCGATATTGCGTCAAGACGCAGTCTTGTTTATAGATGCCCGCCACATCTACCGGCAGGTCGACCGCGCCCACCGCGAATGGACCCCCGCGCAGATCGGCTTCATCGCCAATGTTGTCCGCCTGTACCGGGGTGAAGAACTGGATTTCACTTTGGGCGGCGACGAAGCCCGCACCAAGCTTGAAGAGCTGTTCGGGACTCGCCACAAATCACTCGTCACTAGTCACTATCAGGACGTTCCCGGCTTGTGCAAGGCTGCAACACTAACAGAAATCGAAGCTCAGGGTTGGAGCCTAAACCCCGGCCGCTACGTCGGCGTGGCTCCCGGCGAAGCCGTCAGCGACGAGGACTTCAAAGCACAACTCACCACCCTTAACGAGGAACTCGAAGTCCTCAACGCCGCCGCACGGGAACTGGAAGCCAACATTGCTAGCAACGTGGCCGAAATTCTGGGGGTGTGACAATGACTCAACTCCGCACAGTTCGTATAGGTGACTTGGGGCGCATCGTAACGGGCAAAACGCCGCCAAGCTCGCAGCCTGAACTGTTTGGCGACCTTCACCCGTTTCTCACACCGACCGACATAGACGGCTTTGCTCGTTATATCGAACCAACCCGGTTTCTTTCTCCAGAAGGCCGCGACTACCAGCAACGCCTAATGTTGCCAGAACGCGCAGTATGCGTGGTTTGCATTGGCGCGACGATCGGAAAGATCTGCCTGACGGGCCGACCCTCATTCACCAACCAGCAGATCAATTCGATAGTCGTGGATGAGACCGAGCACGACCCAGTTTACGTCTACCACCTCCTCACGACACTTCGCGATAAGCTGAAAGCGAATGCGGGCGGCGCTGCGACGCCTATCATCAATAAGTCTGCGTTCTCGGAGATCGAAATAAGCGTACCACCCCTGCCGGTGCAACAGCGGATAGCGGGCATCCTGTCGGCCTACGACGAGCTGATCGAGAACAGTCAGCGGCGCATCCGCATCTTGGAGACCATGGCCCGCGCCGTCTACCGCGAGTGGTTCGTCCACTTCCGCTTCCCCGGCCACGAAAAGCAGCCACGCGTCCCCTCCCCCCTCGGCG
>JANXUM010000570.1 GCA_025356215.1 Bryobacter sp.
TAACGTTCATAGCAATCAGATCAACGTGGGGCTGTATCCGCGCGAGGGCAGGACTCCGACGGGAGTGAGTACGCGGGCGAACGCAAATGTCACCAACGGCGCGGGCTATGTTCAGGAAAGCGTCAGTATGTTAGAGGGCCGGTTGTTGTTGGGCGCGGGGCTGCGCTTTGACGAATTTCGATACGGCGTAGCCGACCGGGTGACGCCGGGGAATAGTGGAGCGCAGGCGGCGGGGCGCTGGCAGGGCAAGGGGAGCGCGTCGTTTACTCCAACGCACCATGTGCCGCTTACGCTGACGGCGAATTACGGACGGGGGATCAATAGCATCGACGCCCGGGGCGTGGTGCAGCGGCCGGACCAGCCGAGGCTGGCGACGACCGATTTTTATCAAGTGGGAACGTCGTCCAACTTTGGACGCTTTGGCATCAGTACGGATGTGTTTCTGATCGACCACTCGAATGAGCAGGTGTATGTGCCGGACGACGGGAGCATCGAATTCAAGGGGCGGAGCCGGGCCTATGGGTATGAGGCGAAGGCGTCGGTGGCGATTACGCGAAGGCTGTCATTGAACGCCGGGCTGACGAAGATCGCGAACGCGTTTTACCGGGGCGGCGACCATCGAGTGTATGTCGATAGTGCGCCGCATTTTGTGGCGAATGCCGGGTTGACGCTGGCGGGGTGGCGGGGGTGGAGCGGGTCTTTCCGGATGCGGGCGATCAATCATTACCGATTGGATGGCGATGACGCCTCGATTGTGGCGGCGGGACACACGGTGTTCGATCTGGGCATGGCGCGGCGGATCCGGCGGGGGCTGGACTTCAACGTGAGCCTGGACAACGTGGGGAATCGCAATTATTACGAGACGCAGAATTACTTTGAGTCGCGGGTGGCGCCGGGGGCGGAGGCGGTGTCGCGAATTCATGCAACGCCGGGCTATCCGTTGACGGTGACGGTTGGTTTGACGATGCGCTTTAAGGGGAAGTGAGTTGTCGGTTGAAGTGGCCAGAGACTCGCTATAATGGTGGAGTTTAGCGGGAGTAACTCAGTGGTAGAGTCTCAGCCTTCCAAGCTGTTGGTCGCCGGTTCGATCCCGGTCTCCCGCTCCAAACGAACCCTCCCTTTCTTGCTAGAAGATCCAGTTTAGGCCGATCACGGGGAACAGCGCCAACTGAGTGTTCTCCGATTGTTGATTCGACCGCCGGGACCAACCCTTTTCTTTTCGGCAAAGATCTCGATGTCGCGGGCCCGGCCTCTGCCGGCGCTTGTTAGAGCAAATAGAATTTCGCGGCTGCTAAAGGTTTCGCCGACGCTGGCCAGCGACAGAGCGGGGAACTGTGTGGAGACCGGGTAGTCTTTGTACTGCTTGAGATAGGCCTCGACCGTAAAGCGCAGGCTGGATGAAGGAATGAAAGTGATGCCCGTCACGTAGTGATCGGCAATGAACTGATCATTGTCGAAGCGGCAGCCCCAAGTCAGGTTCCAACGCCTGCGAAAGGTGCGTGAGCTTTGGAGGTATGCGGCTGATTGGCGGGCCTTGAACGCATTCGCGCTGCTGAAGGGGTCGGTATCGCGCACTCGGCTGTACGGACTGTCGGCTCCGACTTGACGGTGGTTTCGCCTTCGCGCGACTTCTCGCGGAACACAGTGGGGCTGGCAGAGATGAGTTGGTCCACATTGGCCGAAGCGGGGGCGGCCCATTGCGGTACAGGTCGCGAGCGCTTTGATCGACGCGGGCCTCGGAATGGGTAACACCCAGCAAGCCAACTCCGTTGGCGCCATAAAGACGTTGCCAATTCAATCCGTTGGCACTGCGCCAGCCGCCGTAACGGATGTCGTCCAAGCCGGAAATCGAGGCGGCCCAGATCCGGTCTCGGGGAAATAAATCGTAGAGGACCTCTGCGTTGTAGGTGTAGAGCACCGGGACTCCTCCGATTCCGATGTCCTTCGTGAACAGATCGAGGTAACTGCGGCGGGCCGAGACGATCCACGAACCCTTCTTATCCTCGCCTAGTGGACCTTCGAGAATTCCGCCGATACCGGATTGTCGGCCGTAATTCTTTCACGAAATCGTTTGCGGGACCCTTCGCGGTTCGTGAAAGGGGCGGGCTGGCCGGTGAGGAAGATTAGGTCGCGGATCAATTGCGCGTCGAGGATGCTGGTGGTGCCACCGGCGGCGTTGAAAAGTTCCTCGGACTGAATGATGTAACTGGAGTTCTTGATTTCCTCCGGCGCGGCGCTGACCTCGAGCACGTAATCGCCAGGACGAAGTCCTCCGATCTGGAAGGCCCCGTTCGGGCCAAGCGGGACACAGCGTTGCAATTCGACTACGCAGATCCGCTCGGCTCCGGTAGGGCGCACCGTGCCCGAGATGCCGCCTACGCCCGCCGTGTCCTGAGCAAATAGGACTGAAAATCCGCCAATGAGTACAACCAGTTTTAACATTCTTAAGCACGATTCCTGTAGACGCCCCGGCGGCGTAATTAATCCACAATGGCAGCGTAACCATTCCTCTAGCGACGGGGAAGTGGTTGGCATGACTCCCCTGTTGTTGATGGTCTTGATGGCGCAAACCTACACGAAGGTGGCCCCAGTCGGCCCCGCGCCCACTGCCAGGATCGATGGCACGATCGCTTACGATTCCGACGCTGGCGACCTTTATGTTTTCGGCGGACAGGACAATCAGAGCCTGAACGATCTATGGCGCTTCTCGCTCGCGCAGAAGACCTGGAGCTTAATTGAGCCCGGGGACCGGACGCCGCTGGCACGCTTTGGCCACACCCTGCTTTTCGATGCCAAGCGGCGGAGGCTGGTGATGTTCGGTGGCCAAGGGCGCGGCTTCTTTAGCGACGTGTGGGCTTTTGACCTTGCGAACAAGAAATGGTCGCAACTGGCTTTTGACGAGGCTGGACCGAAGCGCCGTTATGGCCACTCCGCTGTGCTCGATCCGGTGGAAGACCGAATGATCATCTCGCATGGCTTTACCGATTCCGGGCGCTTTGACGACACCTGGAGTTACGACTTCCGCACGAACGCGTGGCGCGATATCAGCCCGAGCGGCACCCGCCCGCTGAAGCGCTGCCTACATCACGCCGCCCTCGATCCGGCTACGCAACAGATGTACCTTTATGGCGGCTGCGCCAGCGGATTTGGCCCCTGCCCGTTGGGCGATTTATGGACGCTGGGTTTGAAGACCGGAAAATGGACCGAGCTGACAGGCGGCACCATGCCGGCCCCACGTACGCACTACGGCATGGCTTTTGACACGCGTAGAGGCCGGCTGGTGTTGTTTGGCGGACAGGGCGCGGGGCGGTTGATGGACACCTGGGAGTATGACGGCAGCGCGAAAGTTTGGAGCCAGATTGCGCCTAGCCCGGGTTCGCCCTCGGGTCGCGATCGGCATGAGGCCGTCTACGCGGCGGACCGCAGCAGCGTGTTCTTCTTCGGGGGCAATACGAACTCCGGGTACACGAACGAACTCTGGGAATTGCAGACGGGTTTGAGTCCGCTGCCGCGGTTGGCGGCTTCTGCTGACGCGCTTTCCCCAGGCGAGATTGTCTCGCTCTACGGAAACGCGTTTGCGCCGGGCGAGCTTCGCGTTGAGATGAACGGCACTGCGACGCCCATCTTTTATGCCGGGGCCGGACAGGTAAACACACAGGTGCCAGTGGAACTGGGTGGAGCGCAGGAATTGAACATCAGCGTCATCGTCGACGGCGCTCGGAGCAATGTTTGGAAAGTGCCGGTGGTGGCCGTGCATCCGTCTCTGTTCCAAGTGGTGTTGAATCAGGATGGGAGTCTGAATTCGGCGGCAAACGCAGCCGCGGCGGGCAGCATCGTGGTTGTCTTTGGGACCGGCGCGGGGGTTCCGCTTACGCTGCCGGTGGGCTTAGCGATTGGCGGGACGGACGCGGAACTGCTGTACGCCGCAGGCGCGCCGGGGACGGTCGGTCTATTGCAGGTGAACGCCCGGCTGCCATTGAGCAAGACTGGCGAGCAGCCAATCACCCTGCGGGTGGGCGACAAAGAAGGACCGGGCGGCTTGACGGTGTTCGTTAAGCCGTAAGCGGTTCGGCAAGCGGTGCCTCAACTGTGCGCTTCTTTGTAAGATTGGCGAGGTAAGTGTAGACGACAGGTGTGAGATAGAGGGTGACCAACTGGGAGAAAAGCAGGCCACCGACGACTACCAGGCCAAGGGGCTGGCGGGCTTCACCGCCAGCCCCGTAGCCGATGGCGATGGGGACTGCGCCCAGCAAGGCGCACATGGTTGTCATCATGATCGGGCGGAAGCGGACCAGGCAGCCCTGATAAACGGCTTCTTGCGCGGACATGCCGCCGGCCTCGGCCTCGAGGGCGAAGTCGATTTGCATGATCGCGTTCTTCTTGACGATACCGATCAACATGATCAGACCGACGAAGGCGTAGATGCTTAAATCCATCTTGAAGAGGTAGAGCGTAAGCAGCGCGCCGAAGCCCGCAGAGGGCAGACCCGAGAGGATCGTGATGGGATGGATGAAGCTCTCATACAGGATCCCGAGAACGATGTAGACGACGGCGATCGCGACGCAGAGTAGGACCCAGAGATTGCCTAGGGAACCTTGGAAGGCTCCGGCGGCACCCTGGAAGTCAGCCGACACGGTGGCCGGGATGACCTCGGCGGCCGTCTTGGCCACTTGGTCGAGCGCGATGCCAAGGGCCGCGCCGGGTTTAACGCCGAAGGAGACCGTGACGGCGGGCAACTGGCCATAGTGGCTGATGGCGAGGGGGCCGGAATCGAGCGTGACTTTGGCCAGCGCCTCAAGCGGGATGAGGTTGTTGTTGTTGGCCTTGAAATAGAGCATCGAGAGCAGTTTGGGGTCGGACTGATATTCCGGCATCAATTCGAGCAGCACCTTGTATTCATTGACCGGCGAGTAAATAGTCGAGGCCCAGCGCGGCCCGTAAGCGTCATAAAGCGCGTTCTCGATTTGGCTGACATTGACCTGGATGGCAGCGGCCTTGTCGCGGTCTACTTCTATGCTGACCTGCGGGGACTTGATCATCAAGTCGCTGGTGACGTCTTCCAGCGTTGAGAGCTTGGAGAGTTCGGCGGTGAGGGTGGCTGCGGTCTCGTAGAGCGAGGCCTTGTCGGGCGAGTAAAGGGTGTACTGGTAGAGGCTCTTGGAAACGAGCCCGCCGATGCGGACCACCGGCGGATTTTGCGGGTAGACCTTGATGCCGGGAAATTGGCTCAAGCCGGGGCGAATGCGCTTGATGATATCGTTCACCAGCTCAGTACGCTCGTGGCGCGGTTTGAGGTGGACGACGATCTGGCCGTAGTTGTTGCCGCCAAGGCTGGTGGACGCGGCACCGCCGACATTGGAGACCAGAGAATCGATGGCGGGATCCTGGCGCAATTGTTCCGCAATTTGATTCTGGTAGAGGACCATCTGAGTGAACGAGGTGCCTTCTTGAGCCTCTGTGATGACGGTCATCTGATCGGTATCCTGATCGGGGATGAAGCCCTTTGGCACTTCAACAAAGAGCCAAGCCGTTGCGCCGAGAATCACGAAGGAGAGCATCAAGGTGGCGAGGCGATGGCGGAGCACGAAGAGCAGGCTGCGGTCGTAAGCGCGGAGCCACGCCTCGAAGGCGCGCTCGGTTGCCTTATAGAAGGCCGAATGATTGTGAGAGACGCGCAGGAAGCGGCTGGAAAGCATCGGCGTCAACGTGACGGAGACGACGCCCGAGATAAGGATGGCGACGCAGATCGTCACCGAGAACTCCTGGAAGAGACGGCCGAGAACGCCACCCATAAACAAGATGGGGATGAAGACGGCGGCCAAAGAGATGGTCATCGAGACGATGGTGAAGCCGATCTCTTTTGAGCCGTCGAGGGCGGCCTGCATGGGTTCTTTGCCCATTTCCATGTGGCGCACGATGTTCTCAAGCATGACAATGGCGTCGTCGACGACAAAGCCGATTGCAAGGATGAGGGCCATCATCGAGAGGTTGTCGAGCGAGTAGTGGCAGAGGTACATGACGGCGAAAGTGCCGACGATGGAGAAGGGCAGGGCGAGGCTGGGGATGAGCGTCGCCGAGAAGTTGCGCAAGAAAATGTAGATGACGCCGATGATGAGGAAGAGTGTCAGCAGCATGGTGAACTGCACATCTTTGTAGGATTCGCGGATGGTGTCGGAGCGGTCGTAGAAGACCTTCATCTCAACCGACGGGGGGATGTCGTTCTTGAACTGCGGCATCAATTTCTTGATGCCGTCGGTGACGGCGATGGTGTTGGTGCCGGGCTGGCGCTGGATGCCGAGAACAATGGCGCGGCGGCAGCCGCTCTCGTCGCAGAATGACGATGCCGTGCGCTCATCCTCGACGCCGTCGACGATGCGGCCAAGCTCCTGGAGGCGGACGGGCGAGCCGCGGCGGTAGCTGACGATGATGGACTTGTAGGCTTCGGCGTTCATCAACTGGCCGCTGGCCTGGAGCGTGAATGAGCGTTGGGGGCCGTTGATGGTGCCGGTGGGGAGATTGACGTTCCAGGTTTTGAGCGCGGTTTCGACTTCATTGATGCCGACGCCGCGGGCCGCCATGGCATAAGGGTCCATTTGGGCGTGGACGGCGTAACGCTGAGCACCCAGGATGGCTACTTGGGCGACGCCGCTGACTTGCGAGATGCGCTGGGCGATGCGGGTCTCCGCAAACTCGTTGAGCGTGTAGAGCGGCATCGAGGATGAGGACAGCGCGAGGTAAAGGATGGGCTGGTCGGCCGGGTTGACCTTGGCGAAAGTAGGTGGGGTGGGCATGCCGGGCGGGAGCATGCGCGAGGATTGCGTGATGGCCGCCTGGACGTCCACAGCCGCGCCATCGAGGCCGCGGTTGAGGTCGAACTCCAACGTGATCTGCGTCGAGCCGAGCGTGTTGATGCTGGTCATCGAGGCAAGGCCGGCAATGGTGGAGAACTGGGCCTCCAGCGGTGTGGCGACGGCGCTGGCCATCGTCTCGGGACTTGCGCCGGGGAGTTGCGCCGTGACCAGCAGCGTCGGGAGATCGACGTTGGGAAGATCGCTGACGGGCAAGCCCCGATAGGCGATGACGCCGAAAAGGCCGATGGCGACCATCAGGAGCGTCGTGGCGATGGGACGCTCGATAAAGACTTGGGAGACGTTCATGAGTGGGCTTCACCGAATGCGGAGGGAGTTGCGGGGGCCGATGCCGGGACCGGGCCGCGCCGCTTGCTGAAGAAAGTCTGGAAGCGGTCGAGGTAAACGTAGACGACCGGCGTGAGATAGAGCGTGATGGCCTGGGAGAAGATCAGACCGCCGATGATCACCATGCCAAGCGGCTTGCGCGCCTCACCGCCCGAACCGTAGCCCGAGGCGATTGGGATCGCGCCCAGCAGCGAGGCGGCGGTGGTCATCATGATCGGACGGAAGCGCGTTACGCAGCCTTTGAAGATGGCTTGCGCGGCGGGCATATTCTCGTTGCGTTGGGCCGCCAAGGCGAAGTCGATTTGCATGATCGCGTTTTTCTTGACGAGACCGATCAATAAGATCAGTCCGACAAAGGCGTAGAGATTGAGTTCCATGCCGGTAATCATGAGAGTAAAAAAGGCACCGAAGGCAGCCGAGGGCAGGCCGGAGAGAATCGTGATGGGGTGGATAAAGCTCTCGTAGAGAACCCCGAGGGTGATGTACACGACGAGGATGGCGACGATCAGCAGCGTGGTCATGTTGGACAGAGAATCCTGGAAGACCTTGGCAGTCCCGGCGAAGCCAATGTTGATATTGGAGGGGAGCTTTTCTTTGGCCATCTCGGTGATTTCCTCGACGGCTTGGCCGAGGGCGATGCCGGGTTTGAGATTGAATGAGACAGTGACGCTGGGGAGCTGGCCGGAGTGATTGATACTCTGCGGCCCGGCGTCCTCCACGCGGTGCGTGACGGCGTCGAGCGGGATCAAACGACCATCGCTGGACTTCAGGTACAGCTTGGACACCATGTCGGCAAAGGCCTGGTAGCGGGGCGTGACTTCGAGCATGACGCGGTACTGGTTGTTGGGCGCGTAAATGGTGGAGGCGAAGCTTGTGCCGTAGCCGTTGTAGATGGCTTGCTCGATCACTTGAGCGTCGAGATTGTAGGTAGCTGCTTTGTCGCGATCAATGTCGATGCGCACGCGAGGGCTGCGCATCTGGATGTCGCTGTTGATATCGAGCACGCTGGGGAGTTTGGCGACTTCGCGTTCAAACTTCTGGCCTTCGCGATAGAGAGCAGCCGTATCGGCGGCTTGGAGCGTGACCTGATAGCTGGAATTGGAACCACGCCCGCCGATTCGGATGGCGGGCGGAAGCGTGGGAACCGCGCGTACGCCAACGATGGCACCTAGCTTGGGCCGCAGGCGATTGGCGATATCGGCTGCCGAGGACTTGCGCTGCTTAAGCGGCTTCAATTGGACGAAGAGACGACCGGAATTGCCGCCGCCGCCACCGCCCATCATGCCTCCGCCGACGCTTGAAAGGAAGCCGTCGATGTCGGGGTCCTGGACGACGATCTGGTTGATGCGCTGTTGATAAACGCGCATGGCCTCATAGCTGGTGCCTTGGGCCATCTCGGTGTTGACGAAAATCTGATCGGTGTCGACATCGGGGATAAAGCCCTTGGGCACGAGGTCGGACAAGCGCACCGTGGCGGCGAGCATGGCAACGAAGACGATGACCATGATGAAGCCGTGTTGGACGACCCAGCCCAGGCTGAGTTCATACATGCGCGTTGCGAAAGTGAGCGGCGCCTCGATGATGCGGGCGAAAAGATTGGGGCGGGTGTTAGAGTGAGGCCGCAGGATGCGGCTGGCCAGCATCGGAGTGAGCGTGACCGAGACGAAGCCCGAAATGAGCACAGCCGCCGTGATGGTAACGGCGAACTCGCGGAAGAGACGACCGAGCACGCCGCCCATGAACAGGATCGGGATGAAGACGGCGGCAAGCGAGATCGTCATCGAGACCAGCGTGAACCAGATTTCGCGCGAACCTTTGAGGGCGGCCTCGATCGGCGTTTCGCCCATCTCGATATGACGGACGATGTTCTCGAGCATGACGATGGCGTCGTCGACGACAAAGCCGACCGAGAGGATGATGGCCATCATCGAGAGGTTGTCGAGCGAGTAGTCGAGAACGTACATGACGGCAAAGGTGCCGACGAGGGAAACCGGGAGCGCGAGGGTGGGGATGATGGTGGCGCTGGCCTTGCGCAGGAACAAGAAGATCACCATGATGACCAGGGCCAGCGTGAGCAGGAGGGTGACCTGGATGTCGGCGAAAGCCTCGCGGATGTTCTTGGATCGGTCTGAGCGGATGCTGAGGTTGACGGTGGGCGGCAACTGCTTGACGATCTCGGGGAGCAACTTACGGACAGCGTCATTGACCTTGATGATGTTGCTGCCGGGTTGGCGCATGACCATCAGGTTGATGCCCTGAACAAACTTGCCGCCTTCGTAATTCCAGGCCATGGTGCGCTCGTCCTCGGCACCGTCGCGGATGGTGCCCAGTTCGCGCAGGCGGATGGGCGCGCCGTTGCGCCAGGAGACGATCAGATCCTGATATTCTTCTGCGGTGCGGAGTTGCCCATTGGCTTGAATCGCGTAAGCACGGGTGGGGCCCCAAAGCGTGCCGGTGGGGACGTTGGCGTTCCAGTTTCGGATGGCGTCGGCCACTTCATTAATGCCGACACCGTGGGTGGCTAGTTTTTCCGGATCGACCTGAACGCGCACAGCGTATTTCTGCGAGCCCATGATGTTGACCTGGGCGACACCGTCGATCGATGAAATGCGCTGGCCGATTACGGTTTGGGCGTATTCGTCGAGCTTCCACTTCGGCATGGCCGCCGTTGTAAGCGCGAAGAACATAATGGGGCCGTCGGAGGGATTGACCTTGCGGAAGGACGGAGGGTTGGGCATGCCGGGAGGAAGCAGGGGCATGGCGGCGCTGATTGCGGTTTGGACGTCGACCGCAGCGCCGTCGATCTCCCGGGCCAGATCGAACTGCATGGTGATGTTGGAGGAGCCGAGGGAATTGGAGGAGGTCATCGAGTCCACACCGGCGATGGTGGTGAACTGACGCTCGAGCGGGGTGGCGACGGAGGAGGCCATCGTCGTGGGGTCGGCCCCCGGCAAGTTGGCCGAGACGCTCAAGGTGGGGAAGTCTACATTGGGGAGGTCGCTCACGGGCAGCGCGAAGTAGGCAAGGATGCCAAACAGCGAGATCCCCACCATCAACAGCGTTGTGGCCACGGGCCGGCGAATAAAAATTGCCGAGAAGTTCATGTCAGACTACTCCGATTTCTTGGGCCCACCGGGGCCGCGGCCTTCGCCTTTGCCCTCGCCGCCCTTGTTTTCGCCGCCACCCTTTCCTTCGCCCTTGCGTCCGCCAGGACCGCCTTGGCCCGGAACGCGGGGATTGACCTTCAGGCCCGGGGCGATGCGAAGTTGACCTTCGGTGACGACCGTCTCGCCGACCTTTAGGCCTTTGCTGATGACCATGTCCTGGCCGGCGCGAGCACCGGTGGTGACTGGGCGATTTTCAACGGTGCGGTCTTCCTTAACCACGTAGATAAAGCTACCATCCTGACCTGTCTGCACTGCTTGGTTGGGCACAACCACGGCGTCGTCAATCGTACCGAGGCGCATGCGCACGCGGACGAATTGACCGGGCCACATTTGACGGTCGAGATTGGGGAAGCTGGCCCGCAGACGAAGGGTGCCGGTGCTTGAGTCGACCGTGTTCTCGATGAAAATCAACTGGCCCTGGTGAGGGGCGTCGGGGGTGTCTTGCGAGGTGGCCATCACGGGAATTTTCTCTTTGCCGAAACGGGCGGCGATCTTTTGGAATTGCGATTCGGGGACGGCGAAGGTGACATTGACCGGCTGAATTTGGACGATGGTGAGCAAGTCAGTCGTGTTGGCAGAAACGATGTTGCCAGGCTTGATCATCAGCGTGCCGGTGCGGCCGGTAATGGGAGCACGGATGGTTGTGAATCCGAGCTGGACCTTGAGGTTATCGATGGTGGCTTTGTTGGCGGCGATATCGGCACGTGTGCTCTCGATGGCAGCCCGGTCGGCATCGGTGCTTTCTTTTTGCGCCTGTGCCTGGGAAATGGATTGGGCGTTCTGTTCCTTGGAAACGATGCCTTCCCGCACGAGTTGCTCGTTGCGGGTGGCGACGGATTTGAGATAGTCGGCCTGGGCAACGTCTTTGGCGAGAGTGGCGGTGGCTTGACGGAACTGAGCCTCGCTGCGGGAGAGGTTGGCCGTGGCTTGGTCGATCTGAGCGGTGATCGCGCGTTTGTCGATCTCAAACAGCGGGTCGCCGGCCTTGACAAATTCGCCTTCCTTGAACAGGGCGGTTTTGAGTTCGCCGCTGATCTGCGGCTTGATGGTGACCGTGGAGCTGGCTTCGACGTTGCCGATGACGTCGAGATCGATGGCAACATCTTTGGTTGTGGCCTTGGCGATCACCACGGGAACGTCTCCGCCCCCTTTTTTGCCGCCGGGACCTTTGGGGGGCGCCGAGGCGGTTTGCTGGCCGCAGGCGGTGAGAAAAACGGCCAAAAGCACAGCAATGGCTACGGTTGTTAGGGAGGACAGGGAACGCATGGGTATATTGTGACGAAACGCTAAGATAGAGAGACTTTTCTTATCTTAGGAAAGTTACCACACGGGCCGCACGAACGCGCGCTTTCGTTACAGGAGTTGGCGGATGGTACGCAGAAGTGTTTCGCTCTCCACCGGCTTTGGGAGATAGCCCTGCATGCCTTGTGACAGACAGAGAATGCGGTATTCGTCGCCGGCGTTGGCAGTGAGGGCAAGCACGGGTGTTTTCTCGTAGCCGCTGATGTCTCGCAGACGGGTGGTTGTCTCAATGCCGTCCATGCCGGGCATCTGGAGATCCATGACGACCAGTTGGAAACGCTCTTTGGCAGCCAAAGCCAGCGCCTCATTCCCATTGGCGGCGAGAGTGATGCGATAACCGCCGCGCTTGATATAGGCCTCGGCGACCTTGCGGGCGGCCTCGTTGTCGTCCACGACGAGAATACGGATTTCAGCGGGTGTGCGGAATGTGGTCTCAAGGTCGGAATAGCCTAGCGGGATCGTGAAGGACAAGGTGCTGCCCTCGCCGGGAGTGCTGCTGACGTGCAACTCTCCTCCCAGCACCTTGCTGAGGCCCTGAGCGAGGGTGAGGCCGAGGCCAAGGCCGGGGTAGCGCCGGGCCAGGCCACTCTCAAGCTGCTCGAAGGAATCGAAGACGCGCTCGATTTCTTCGCCGCTCATGCCGATGCCGGAATCTCGAACTTCGACCTTCAGGAAAAAAGATTTGGGGTTTTCCGGGCGTTCGGCGAAGCCAATCTGGAGCACGATTTGGCCTTTTTCGGTAAATTTGACCGCGTTTGACAGGAGGTGCTGAAGGAGTTTGCGGAAGCGCAACTCGTCCCCGCGAGCGGTCTCCGGCACGTCGTCTTCCAACTTGAGGTAGAAGTTTACGCCCTTCTGGCGGGCCTTGACCAGCCACTGGGCGGCAAGGGATTCGATGGTGTCATGTAGCAGGAAATCGCTATCGTCCAAGGTGGAGTCGCCGGCGGCCAAGGCTGTAAATTCCAGCGTCGAAGAGAGCGCGGCGTACAGCTCTTCTGCGCAGGCCTTGGTGAGGCTGACATATTCGCGCTGTTCTCCGCTGAGATTGGATTGCTCAAGCAGACTCGTCATGCCGAGGATGCCGCTCAGGGGCGTGCGCACCTCATGGTTAAGCGCGGCAAGGAATTGCCGTTTGAGCCGATCCACCTCGAGCGCTTCTGCCATTCTTTTGAAGTTATCGGCAAAAGACCTTAGTTTCTTTAGTCGTTCTGAGCTGAAAGTTCGCGCGGGAGGGCCTAACGGGCCAAGCCTTCGATCCCGGCGACCAGGGTGCAAATCAGCACGTGGGCGATCCAACCGTAATGAATCCAATGTCTTGTGAAGCGGATGACGAGGTGGATGTCTTGAATTGCCATGGCCAAGACCGATTGTCGCTAAGGTGAAGGACTTAGGGAAGCGACTAGGGTACTGCCTAAGGGCTTAGCCGGTACTAGTGAGATGGAAATGTCCGCCGAGGATCTGTTTCCGTTGTTGCGGCGGGAGATGTTCTTATAGTGCTGTTTCAAAAATTCCAGTAAAGCGGTTCGTGAATGGATGCCAGCCTCGCGCAGCATCCAACCGGTCGCCTTGTGGATTAGATCTTTCTTGTCGTTGAAAAGCAGCGCCGCGATGGCGTAGGTATCTTTCGTATCTCCAGCCCGAATTAGCGTTTGGGTAGCGACGATGGCGATGCGGCGCTCCCCTAGATCTTTGGATTTGGCGAGCTTGTAGAGAATCGTCCGCTTGCGGGTGAGCAGATGATGGCCGACGATCTGCGGGGCGGAGGTGTCGACGAGGTCCCAATTGTTGACCCAGCGAAGGTTTGCGAGGTAGAAATCGAAGAGTTTTTGACGCTGGGCGGGGCCGGTCTTGAAGAAGGATGCCGATTGGACGGCGGCCAAGGCGAGACGAATTTCGGCGGCGGTAGTCATCGTGCGTAGAGGTCCGGTTGGCCGGGCGGGCGCGTTTTCCAGCGCCGGTGCAACCACAGCCATTGTGTTGGGTGATCACGAATGACTTGTTCGAAATGCTTAGTGAGATTTGCCGTGTCGGCGGTGACGTCGCCGGTCATCGCGAAGATTGGGTCGAACTTGAGGATGTGCTTTTGGCGTTGTTCGCTCCATAGGCAATAGCCGGGGAGCACCGCCGCTCCGGTCTTATGCGCGAGCTTGGCGAAGGTGGTGCCGGTGGAGGCGGGGATGCCAAAGAAATCGACGAAGGTGCCGTTTTCGGGCATCGTGTTCTGGTCGATGAGAATGCCGACAGCCTCGTTGTTGGCCAGAGCCTTTAGGATGACGCGGAGGAAATCCTGCTTGTCGAGGATTCGATTGCCCGAGAGCGTGCGGTAGCTCTTGACGAGGGCGTCCAGGATGGGGTTGTCCAAGGGACGAACGACAATGTTCATCGGTTCTGTGAGGTAGGCGTGGGCGAAGGCGCTGAGTTCCCAATTGCCGAGATGGCCGGTGGCGAAGAGGACGCCTTTGCCGCGAGCCTTGGCTTCGGCGTAGTGCTCAGCGCCATCGCAATCGACCCAATCGCGGATGTTGGCGGGGTTGCGGGTTGGGAATCGAGAAAAGAAGTAGAGAAGGCGGGCGAGGCTTTGCCAAACGCCGTCGGTTGTTGCGGGGTTGAGCTGGGCGAGGGCGAGGTTTTGCTCGGCGCTTTGGCGCATGCGGGGGGCGGCGAGATCCAGCAACTTGGTGACGGCGCGGGAGAAGGCGAGGGGGGCGAGGGCGGCGGTGGCGAGGAGGGCGCGGACCACAGCGGCTTCGGCGTGATTTCGAAAGGCGGAGCGAGGCTTGCTCACGGCTGGTCGCGCTCGATCCAGGCTCCTCCGATGACAAGATCGCCTTGGTAGAAGACGGCGGCCTGGCCGGGGGTGACGGCGCGCTGAGGGGTGTCGAAGGTGATGGTGGAAACGGAGACAGAGCGGATCGTCGCCGTTTTAGGGGTGATGGTGGCGAGGGCGGGGGCGTGGCGGTTGCGGATGCGCACCTCGGCACGAATGGGTTCGTTTGGTTCGGGAATCGAGATCCAGTTGATCTCGCCGACTCGGAAGGTCGTGCGAAGAAGTTCGTTGCCTTGGCCGACCGTGATCTCGCGCGTGTCGGGGTTGGTTTGGATCACGTATAAAGGCTCGCCCACTGCGACGTTCAGGCCGCGCCGCTGGCCGACCGTAAAGTTATGAATGCCTTCGTGCTCGCCTAAAGTTCGTCCATCGCTGTGAATGATGTTGCCCGCGGCGGGCACCGGGGCCATGCCTTGTTCTTTGGTGTAGGCCTCGATAAACCCCGCATAGTCGCCGTTGGGCACGAAGCAAATCTCCTGGCTGTCGGGCTTGTCGGCCACGGGCAGGCCCAGATCGATGGCGAGTTGGCGGACCTGCGTCTTGATCATGCCGCCCAAGGGGAACATCGTACGCGCGAGTTGAGCTTGGGTGAGGCCCCAGAGGAAATAGGTTTGATCTTTGGTCGCGTCGGCGGAGCGGAGCAGTTGCCAGCGGGCGGTGGGCTCGTCATAGCGGATCTGCGCATAGTGGCCGGTGGCGATGACGTGCGCGCCGACACCGTCCGCCATCTCAAGAAACTGATCGAACTTGATGAAGTTGTTGCAAAGGGTGCAGGGGATCGGCGTCTTGCCGGCGATGTAATCGGCGACGAATGGCTTGACGACGTGTTCCTCAAAGCGGTCTTCGAAATTGACGACGTAGTAGGGGATGTCGAGGGTCTGGGCGACGTAGCGCGCGTCGTAGACATCGTCGATGGAACAGCAACGGCCGCTGGCTTGATCGCTGGCGATCTCGGGCAGGCGGCGCTGATTCCAGAGCTGCATCGTGAGGCCGACGATGGGCTGGCCCTGGCGTTTGAGCAGGCCGGCGACGACGGAGGAATCGACGCCACCAGACATGGCTACGGCAATGGGAGCGGAATCAGGCATAGGACGGAGACAACTTTCTGAGGCGGGCAACACTCTCGCCGACAGCGAGGGCCAGGGCGTCCACCTGCTCCTCGGTGTTTGAGGCGCCGAGTGAGAAACGGATGCTGGAGCGGGCGTCGGCGGGGCTGAGGCCCAGGGCGAGCAGGACGTGCGACGGCTCGACCGCACCGGAGGAGCAGGCTGCTCCACTGGAGACGGCGAAGCCCTTGAGGTCGAGGGCGATGACAAGGCTTTCCCCTTCAAGGCCGGGGAAACAGAGGTTGCTGGTGTTGGGTGCGCGGTGCCGCGTATCGCCATTGACGCGCACGTCCGGGACCTTGCTCGTGATCGTCTGCTCCAGCCGATCGCGGAGGCCTGGATCGAACGGAGAAATGCTTGCGCAGGCTGCTCCGAAGCCGACTGCGGCGGGGACGTTCTCCGTGCCTGGGCGGCGGTCTCTTTCGTGATGGCCGCCGAAGGCGCGCTTTTGCAGAGGCGTGCCTTTGCGCGAGTACAGCGCGCCGATGCCCTTGGGCCCGTAGAGCTTGTGTGCGCTGAGTGTGAGTAGGTCGACCTGCCACTCATTCACATCGATGGGGATGCGCCCGGGGGCCTGCACGGCGTCGCAGTGGAAGAGAACCTTGTGGTCTTTGGCGAGCTTACCCAGCTCGGCCATCGGCTGCACCGTGCCGGTCTCGTTGTTGATGGCCATCAGCGAGATGACACGGGTGTCGGGGCGGATGGCGCGGCGCACATCGTCAGGGTCGACGCGGGCGCCGGCATTGACGGGGATCACCGTGAGGGCGTGGCCGAGGCGTTGCAGCTCTGAGGCCACGTTGAGCACGGCGGGGTGTTCGATTGCACTGACGATGATGTGGCCGGGGGTCTCGCCCAAAAGGCCGAAGAGGGCGAGATTGTTGCTCTCGGTGCCACCGGAGGTGAAGACGATCTCCTCGGGCAGGGCGTGAATGAGGGCGGCAACTTGGCGGCGCGCGGTTTCGAGATGACGGCGGGCGCTTTGACCGTAGGTGTGAA
>JANXUM010000601.1 GCA_025356215.1 Bryobacter sp.
TGCTTCCGGTATTGAAGCGACTTAAAAACAAGCTGAACGTTCCGATCTGCGTCAGCACCTACAAGGCCGTCGTGGCCGAGGAAGTGCTCAAGATGGGCGCAGAAATCATCAACGACCCCAGCGGCCTGACCTGGGAGCCGATCCTGGCCAAGACAATCATGAAGCACGACGCGGGGTTGATCTTGAACCACATGCGCGGGCGGCCAAACACCTGGGGCAAACTGCCGCCGGTGGATGACGTCATCGGTCTGATCGCCAAAGACATGGACGCGGCGGTGCATCGGGCGCTGCGGGCGGGCATCGAGAAGTTCCGGTTGGTCATCGACCCCGGCCTGACTTTCGGCAAGCGCAAGGAGCAGAACTACCAAATCCTTGGCCGTTTGGGCGTGTTGAACAGCATCGGCGTGCCGGTGATGGTGGGCCCAACGAAGAAATTGCTGGTGACGGCGGCCAACGAACGCGAGATGGAGTTTGCCGGCGCGGCAGGCGTGACGGCGGCCATCCTGAGCGGGGTCTACATCGTGCGGGTGCACGATCTGGAGGCGATCAAACCGGTGATCGCGGTGGCAGACGGAATTCTAAATCAGTGGCGCTAGGGGCCGCATAAACATTGGCCAAAATGCTAAAATAGCGGTTTGGCAAACGATACGGAAGATCCACAGACTCCGGGCGGAAAAGCTCCGGGCGGAAAACCCCCGGGCGGCAATGATCCCGCCGCGCAGCTCCCTTTAGGCGAAAACCCGAAGAACCACATCCCGATCAATATCGAGGATGAGATGCGGCGGTCCTACCTTGATTACGCGATGAGCGTAATCATTGGCCGCGCACTGCCCGACGTGCGCGACGGCCTGAAGCCAGTGCACCGGCGAATCCTGTTCGCGATGCACGAGATGGGATTGCAGTACAACCGGCCTACGCGCAAATGCGCCCGTGTTTGCGGCGACGTGCTGGGCAAGTATCATCCGCACGGCGAGGGTTCGGTCTATGACTCGCTGGTGCGCATGGCGCAGCCCTTCTCACTGCGCTACCCGCTAATCCAGGGTCAAGGCAACTTTGGCTCGGTGGATGGCGATCCGCCGGCCGCCATGCGTTACACCGAAGCCCGTCTGGCCCGGATCTCCAGCGTGATGATGGACGACATCGACAAAGAAACGGTGGACTTCCGCCCGAACTTTGACGATTCCGAAACCGAGCCCGAGTTTCTGCCCGCGATGGTGCCCAACCTCCTACTGAACGGCTCGTCGGGAATCGCGGTTGGCATGGCCACCAACATCCCGCCTCATAACCTCACCGAGGTGATGAACGGGTTGTTGGCGATGCTTGAGAACCCGAAGATCACGCTGCCTGAAATGCTGCCGATCATCACCGGACCGGACTTTCCGACCGGCGCTTTGATCCTGGGCCGCGCCGGCATCTACGATTGCTACACCCGCGGCCGCGGATCGATCAAGATGCGCGCCAAAGCCTTCACCGAGAAGCTGGGCAAAGACCGCGAAAGCATCATCATCACCGAGATCCCGTTCCAGGTGAACAAGGCGAAGCTGATCACCGACATCGCCGCCCTGGTGAACGAGAAGAAGATCGACGGTATTTCCGATGTGCGCGACGAGAGCGACCGCGACGGCATGCGGATCGTGCTGGAGTTGAAGCGCAACGAGCATCCGGAAGTGATCCTCAACCAGCTCTACAAGCTGACGCAGATGCAGACCAACTTTGGCGCGATCATGTTGGCCATCGTCAACGGTCAGCCGCGCGAGTTGGGGCTGCTGGAAATCCTCAAGCTCTTCATCGAGCATCGCGCCGAGGTTGTGCGCAGGCGCACGGACTTCTTACTGCGCAAGGCGCGCGACCGCGAACACATTTTGCTGGGCTTCCAGAAAGCTCTGGACAACCTGGACCGCATCATCGAATTGATCCGGGCGGCAAAGAGCCCGCGCGACGCCCGCGACACCTTGATCGCCGAATTCGAGTTCAGCGACCGCCAAGCGCAAGCCATCATCGAACTGCAACTCCAACGCCTAACCGGCATGGAGCAGCAGAAGATCCTCGACGAGCTGGCTGAAATTCAGAAGCGCATTGCGGAATACCTGGAGATCCTGGGCAGCGAGACGGCCTTGCGGGCTGTGATCGGCCAGGAATTCAGAACCGTGCTCAAGGACTTTGGCGACGCCCGCCGCACCGAGATTGTCGAAGACACCGGCGAGATCAACATTGAAGACCTCGTGCAAGTGGAGGACGTGGCCGTCACCGTGACGCGCGGCGGCTATCTGAAGCGCACAACGGTTGACACTTACCGCCGGCAGACGCGCGGCGGCAAAGGCCGCATCGGCATGGGCACGCGCGCCGAAGACGTCGTTGAACATTTGATCATTGCTTCGACCCACGATTACCTGTTGATCTTCACCTCCAAGGGCCGCGTGTATTGGCTCAAGGTGTACAACATCCCCGACGCGACCACCGTGGGCAAGGGTAAGAACATCAACGGACTGATCAATCTTCAGCCCGACGAAGAAGTGAAGGCGTTCCTCCCGGTGAAGCAGTTCACGGCGGATCGCTTCATCGTGATGGTCACTAAATACGGCGTCATCAAGCGCACCGAGCTGACCGATTTCGACAATCCGATGGCGCGCGGCATCATCGCCTGCACGCTGGACGACAATGACGAGTTGATTTCGGCCAAGATCTCCAACGGACAGAATCAGATCTTCCTCGCCTCGCGCGAGGGCATGGCCGCGCGCTTTGCCGAGGATGAAGTGCGTTCGATGGGTCGGCAGGCCCGCGGCGTCACCGCGATGAAACTGGAGAAGGGCGACTACCTGATCTCGGCAGAGGTCGTCGATGAGACGGCGCTGATGCTGGCGATTTCGGAGAACGGTTTCGGCAAGCGCACCAAGCTCACCGACTACCGCCACTCGGGCCGCGCCGTTAAGGGCGTGATCAACATGAAGGTCACCAGCAAGACGGGCAAGGTGGTTGCGACGATGCCGATCGGTGAGGATTCCGACCTGATGATCATCACCAAGGAAGGCCAGATTATCCGCATCGAGTCGATGAAGATCCGCCAGAGCGGACGCAGCGCGCAGGGCGTCAAACTGGTGGACCTGACCGAAGGCGACAAGGTGGCCAGCGCCGGCGCGATTCCGGAGACCGAAGAGCCAGCTGTCGATCCCGCGCAGGGCAACCTGCTGAAGGACTAACGCCATGCTGTACCGGCTTCTAGCATTGGGGGCGATTGCGGCATTTGCGCAAATGCCCCCGGTCATTGACCCGAAAAACATCTATTCGGAAACGGCGCCGGGCAGGTTTAAGGAAGGCGTTAAGCGCTTCCCTTCCCTGATCTACATCCCTCACACGCGCGACAACACGGTCTGGGTTTACGATCCGGCGAAAAAGAAGGTTATCGAGAAATTCAGTGTGGGCTCGGGCAAGAATGTCGAGCCGCAGCACGTGGTTCCATCCTGGGACATGCAGCGTATCTTTGCCACCAACGATTTGAACAACACGCTGGCCGAGATTGACCCCATGACCGGCAAGCTGTTGAAAATCCACAAGGTGGACGACCCCTACAACATGTACTACACGCCCGACGGCAAGTACATGGTGGTGATGGCGGAGCGTATGCGGCGCATCGATCTGCGCGACCCGAAGACGCTGGAACTGGTGAAGAGCATCAAGGTGCCCTGCAAGGGAGTAAACCACGCGGATTACTCCGGCGACGGCCGCTACTTTATCGCTTCCTGCGAGTTCTCCGGACAGTTGGTAAAGATCGACATGGTGAAGTACGAACTGATGGGAGTGCTGAATCTGCCCGGCGGCGGGATGCCGCAGGACACCCGCGTAGCTCCCGACGGTAAGACGTTTTACGTCGCCGACATGATGCAACATGGCATGCATGTGATCGATGGTGACAGCTTCAAGCGCACAGAATTCATGCCGACCGGCAAAGGCTGCCACGGGCTGTACCCCAGTCGGGACGCCAAGCAACTGTACATCACCAATCGCGGGGAAGGCACGGTATCGATCATGGACTTTGCGACGCGCAAGCTGGTGGGCCGTTGGACGATCCCCGGCGGCGGTTCTCCTGACATGGGCGGCGTTTCGGCGGACGGAAAAATGTTCTGGGTGTCGGGCCGTTATCATCACGAAATTTACGGTTTCGATACGGCAAGCGGCAAACTGGTGGAGCGCATCCCTGTGGGCAACGGCCCGCACGGGCTGTGCATCTTCCCGCAACCGGGCCGTTACTCGCTGGGCCACACCGGCAACTACCGCTGAGGGTTGCGCATCGCTTTGTGGATAATCTTCCACTGCTTCTTTTGCGCCAGCGCCGCGCTGATATCGGTCTGTCGCTCCATATAGGCGGCCTCGCGTTTGAGCTTGCGATAAGCCAGTAGCCGCGCCTCGGGAACTTGCTCGGCAACCGCGCAACCCGGCTCTCCATCATGACGGCAATCGCGAAAGCGGCATTCGGCGGCGGCTTCGGCAATGTCCTCAAAGGCAGTCTCCACGGCGTCCTCGCCTGCCAACAATTGCAGTTCTCGAATGCCGGGCAAATCAATGAGGAGCCAGCCCTGGGGCATCGGGATCAGTTCGCGCGCTATCGTTGTGTGGCGCCCACGGCTGTCTTCTTCCCGCACGGACTGAGTGGCTTGGCGCTCAAAGCCCAACAGGCGATTGAGAATCGTAGATTTTCCCGTACCCGACGAACCCGCCAGCGCGGCCGTCTGATTGCGGCGGACGTGATCGTGAATCTCATCGACGCCCCAATTTTGAAGTGCGCTGACTGTGAGAATTGGACAGCCCCCGGCAAGGCCGCGCACGGCGCGCACGGCGGCGGGCGGATCGGGATGTAGATCAGCCTTGTTCAAGACCAGCACAGGTTGCACGCCACCCTCTCGCGCGAGGATCAGGTAGCGTTCCAGGCGCCGGAGATTGAAATCGCGATCGAGACCCGCGACAACGAACAGCACATCAATGTTGGCAGCGAGAGTTTGCTGCTCGAACGCGCCGCCGGGGTTTCGGCGAGCGATTGCGCTCTGCCTTTCGAGTACGCATTCGATAGCGGCACCGTCGCGCAAAAGAACCCAATCGCCGGTTGTGGGCCATAGCGTGGAATCGTGCCGTAGACGCCCCGAGGGGCTCACGGTTTGCTGACCGGCTTCGGTCCAGACGATGAAACGATCACGATGGGATATGACAACCCGCGCGGGAATCAAGCGGGGGTCGGAGGATTGACGGGCGAAATGCTCGCTCCATCCAAGGGATTCAAGAGTCATTGGTACTTGCCTTTTGTGCGTGAAAAACCTCACGCGGGGGTCCTGAGGCGTGTCGGGGAAACTACGCGAGAGACGCGGGGAGCGTCAATCTTTAGGCAAGGACGGGCTTAGCGAGTACCAAATCAAAAAGCTATCACAAACGCGTCTAACGCGGCGGGCCGTGCTTTTTTTTCTGGAAGGCGGCAGACCGCTTTTTTGCGGCCAGGTCCGCATGGACTGCGGTCTGCTTGACAAGGTCGGCCGCCTCGCCGCGCAGCTTCTGAAAGGCGCGGGCTCTTTCCTCGGGGATGTTGCCGGCGACCGCGCAACCGGGCTCGCCGGTGTGGCTGCAATCGCGAAAGCGACAGTTCTCGGCGGCCGCGGCGACATCGTCGAAAGTGTCCTTGACCGTTTCCTCGCCGGCCAGCATGTGCAGCTCTCGTATGCCGGGCAGATCCATCAGCAGCCAGCCTTGGGGCATGGCGATCAGTTCGCGGGCAGTGGTGGTGTGGCGGCCGCGGCTGCCGTCTTCCTGGACGGCTTGCGTGGCTTGGCGGTCTTGCCCCAGTAGATGATTGAGAATCGTGGATTTTCCGACCCCGGAGGATCCGGCTAGCGCGGCGGTCTCGTTGCGGCCCACCTGCTCAAGCAGCGCCTCAACGCCCCAACCCTCGGCGGCGCTCATGGTCAGGATTGGGCACCCTCCGGATACAGCTTGAACGGCGCGCGCGGCCTCGGCTGGATCGTGATGCACGTCGGCCTTGTTCAGCACCAGGACCGGGCGCACGCCACCCTTCTGCGCGAGTACGAGATAGCGCTCCATGCGCCGCGGATTGAAATCGAGATCGAGACCGGCGACCACGAAAAGCACGTCGACGTTGGCCGCCAACACCTGTTCGTCAAAGGCGCGCCCAGGAGTCTTGCGGCTGATCAAGGTTTGGCGCTGGAGAACTCGCTCGATGGCGCCACCCTCTCCGAGCAGGACCCAGTCGCCGGTTGTGGGCCACAGCACCGAGTCGCGCCGGAAGTTGCCCGACGGCGGCGCGGTCACAACTCCCGCCGCTGTGCTTACCACGTAACCGTCGCGATGAGTCAACACGACCCGACCGGGGATTAGCGTGGGGTCGTCGAGCTGATTGGCGAAAAAATCGCGCCATCCTAAAGATTCAAGCTGCATCGCTGCTTCCAGCATAGCCCCCGCTCCTATAATGGAGAGATGGCAAGCTTAGTGGCCATCGCGGGCACCGCCGAAAGCAAAGCAAAACTCGATCCGGCGCTACTGCTTCCGAAGCAGGAGCGGCTGGTGGAATTGCTGCGCGGCATGAAGCGCGTTCTCATCGCTTATTCGGGCGGCACCGATTCGGCTTACCTGGCCTGGGCGGCCAAGCTGGCCATTGGAGACGAGGCTATCGCGATCACCGCCGATTCGCCTTCAATCCCCGAATCGCATAAGCGAGACGCGCTCGAGTTCGCGCGCGCTCACGGGATTCGCCATGAGATGATCCCGACCCTCGAATTCGAAAACCCCGACTATGTTGCCAATAACCCGGACCGTTGCTTCCATTGCAAGGATGAGCTCTTTCGCGTCATGGACCAGATTGCCAGCCAGCGTGGCTTTGAACACATCGTGTACGGTGTCAACGTCGATGATTTGGGTGACTACCGTCCGGGGCAAAGCGCAGCCAAGCTGCACCAAGTGAAATCGCCGCTGGTGGATGCGGGATTGAGTAAGGCCGAGATCCGTGAACTCTCACGCCAGAGTGGACTCGACACATGGGATAGACCCGCCGCCGCGTGCTTGAGTAGCCGGATCCCTTATGGGACGGCCGTAACCCCTGAGCGGATTCAAGTCATTGAAGTGGGCGAGGAGCAGGTGAAAGCCTTAGGCTTCCGTCAGTTCCGCGTCCGGTACCATGAGAAGTTAGTACGGATCGAAATCGCCCGCGAAGAATTGGCGAAAGCGCTCAATCTGGAGTGCGCCGGAGAGCTCACCAGGATCTTTAAGTCCCTTGGCTTTCATTACGTTACGTTGGATCTTGAGGGGTATCGACAGGGCTCGTTGAATGAAGGCCTTAGCGAAAAAATCAGGCAATCCTAGTTGCTTATCTAAGGTGTTCCTTGGATTGGTGCAGGACTCAAGTAACGTTACTCTCGATTCTGTGGTGCTTCATTGCATCGCGAAATTGGAGAGGAGACAAACAAAATGAACAAACTCAAGAACCTGGTGTGGAACCTCCGCATCATCAAGGACACCAAAGGTCAGGACCTGATCGAATACGCGTTGATGGCCGGCTTCGTAGCTGTTGCCGCCGGTGCGATCATGCCCAACGTTGCCACCAGCATCAGCACGATCTTCAGCAAGGTTGCCACGACCATGTCGACGGCTGCCGCCGCTGGCTCCTAGTCTTTACTGGCTAATCTAACATTCAACCGGCAAACGCCCGAGCTTCGGCTCGGGCGTTTGTCATTGCCGATGGGCACTCGTCAACACAAAACGATTGGACTAAAGTCTTTTTTGACTCAAACTCAGGTATTCCGCTAATACACGTAGGACCTGATCGAGTACGCTCTGATGGCAGGCTTTGTGGCCGTCGCCGCGGGCGCGATCATGCCAAACATATCCACCAGCGTCAGCACCATTTTCAGCAAGGTTTCCAAGACCATGTCGACGGCCGCCGCATCTGGTTCCTAGTGGCTGCTGCCGTTCAAATACAAACGCCCCAGCTTCGGCTGGGGCGTTTGTCATTTGGGAGCTTCTTGGATAATCGAAAAGGTTTCGCCTCTAAGGTGATCTTGGATTCTAACTAAGGCTTTCAGTGGATTGGTACAGGACTGAAGTAACGTTACCTTCGATGGTGTAGTGCATCTGCATTGCGAAATCGGTGAGGAGAGAAACAAAATGAACAAACTCAAGAATCTAGTGTGGAACTTGCGCATTATCAAGGACACCAAAGGTCAGGACCTGATTGAATACGCGTTGATGGCCGGCTTCGTCGCCGTTGCCGCTGGCGCGATTATGCCCAACGTTGCCACCAGCATCAGCACGATCTTCAGCAAGGTTGCCACGACCATGTCGACGGCTGCCGCCGCTGGCTCCTAGTCTTTACTGGCTAACTTAAAATTCCACCGGCAAACGCCCGAGCTTAGGCTCGGGCGTTGCTTTTTACGGCGGTACTAAGGAAAACACCTGGGAGGGCCGATCTACCCCTAAGATGGGCGTGCGCTGGAACTTCGCTTCGTGGATGTGGGTGTCGCTCGGCTGCGTGTTGACCATTGCCGCAACCACGGCCTGGGCGATCACAACGGAGGGCGGCGGCAGCCCTTTCCCTTTGGACGACTCATTCATCCATCTGGCGATGGCAAAGAACTTGGTCAATGGTCATTGGGGGGTGACGGCGGAGGAGGTGTCAAACGCATCGTCCGCTCCTCTCTATACCGGCCTGACCGCATTGCTTGGCTTGGTGGGGGTACCTTGGCTTTGGGTTCCAATCCTCCTGAATGTATTGGCGACGATCCTCCTGTTGGGCGCCGCCTCTAAAATCTTGAGACGGCGGGAAACACCCTCCCGCACGGTGACGCTGACCATGCTGGGCTTGGCGATCTTGCTGCCATTGCCCTACATCGCGCAATTCGGCATGGAACACACTTTGCATTCGGCGCTGGCGCTCCTCTTTGTCGCAGCGGCGGTCGAAGCATTGAACGGTGAATCCGCAAGCGCACTCCTCGCACTGGGGCCGCTAATGATGGGCGTGCGGCTGGAGAGCGCATTTCTGATCGGGATCGCGATCGTGTGTCTGGCTGGATCGCGCCGCTACCGCGATGCGATCTTGCTTGGGCTGGCGTCAAGCCTGCCCATCATTGCGCTCGGGATCTGGAACCTGTCTCTTGGCGAGCACTTCCTTCCAAATTCGATCCTGCTGAAGGCGACTCCGGGTGGAGACGGATCCATCCTGAAGCTGCCGCTGGTTATATTGCAAAAGGCAGTGCTGCAGGCCTTTGCCGCTCCGCACTTTGTGGCCGTGCTGGTGGTGCTGGTGGCGGTGGCCGACGCGGCACTCAAGCAAACGCGCGACTGGCGGCATCCACGGGTGCTGTGGCCGCTGGCGGCGGTACTGGCGATTGGCGGCCATCTTGCCTTTGCCAACGTCGGCTGGCTGTACCGCTATGAGGTCTATCTGGTGGCCCTGGCCATAATGGGGTTGGCGATCTCAGCACCTCGGCCGAAGCTGTGGATGCTGGCGCTGTTTGTGATTCCGCTGGCCGCGCGCGGTTGGCAGTGCGTGGCAATATTGCCACCGGCGATCTTGCACATCAGCGCTCAGCAACTGCAGATGGCGCGTTTTGTCCATCAGAACTTCGATGGCGAGGCCATCGCCGCGCACGACATCGGGGCGGTGGCGTTCCTCTCGAACGCGCGCATTCTCGACTTTGCGGGACTCGCTTCGCGGGATGTGCTCAACCGGCGCTTGAGTGGGCAGTTTAATACCGAGGACATTCGCCGGATGGCCAAGGCGCGCGGGACGCGGATCGCAATGGTCTACGACAGTTGGTTCCAGGGAGATGGGGATACCCGCCAATTCTGGATCGGGCCAAAGCTGCCCGCGGAGTGGGTCAAGGTGGGAGAGTGGCGGATGCGGGACGCCGCGGTGGTGGGAGACCAAGCCGTGAGCTTTTACGCGGTGAGCGCGGATTCACTGGCCGCACTCCAAGGTGCGCTGAAGAGCTTTGCTTCGCAGTTGCCGGCGCGCGTCCGGTATGTGCCGAACTAGCGTTCGATCTTTTCAGGGACTTGCGAGGGGACCGTCTCTTTGACTCCGACCGCCCGGCTCAAGTTGGCAAGCGAGGCATCCATCGTGAATGCTTGGCGCTCCGCCGGACTGCGGCTTTCGGCGGCGGTCCAGAGGGTGCGATTGCGCGACACCATCCCGAGACGATATTGCCAGACGAGAATGATCATTTGAATGCCGAGCCAGAAGGCCTTGGAGAAGCTTCCGGTTACGGAGGATTCACCCACGCGGCTGCGGTAGCTGACCGGGATCTCGACGAAGGGGATGCCGTGAGCGACGACCTCCATGAGCAACTGCGGGCCGAAGTGCGATCCGCCGATCGTGAGATGCGGACGGATGCGGCGCAACGCATGAGCGTCGAAAAGGCGGAGCGTGCATCCCATGTCGGTCAGGATGGTCGTGTTGAAAAGTAACTCGGTCATCTTGGCCACCGCCCAATTGCCCCAACGCAGGAAGCGACCCATGTTCGCCCCGGCCCAGATGAATTCGCGACTGGTGCGGGTACCGAATACAACGGGCACGTCGTCGGAGTAAGCCAGTAACTTGATCAGGTCGCTTGGATTGAAAGTGCCGTCGGGTTCAGAGAGCACGATCAAGTCGGACTTGCAGTTGTCGATGCCGCAGAGTAAGGCGTTACCGTAGCCTTGCCGGGTCTCGTGAATCTCACGGGCACCAGTGCCAGCCACTTCCTCAGAAGTACCTGGCGCGGCGTTGTTGTTGACGACGATGATTTCGTCAGCCAGACCGGTGGCGAAGTAGCCAAGCGTGGCGGCGCGAATCGAGTCTTTCTCGTTATAGGTAGGAAAGATCACCGATACGGTCTTACCTCTCCACATAACTCAGTTACTCCTCGTAAGTTTTTCAGCCACGACCATGAACTGCCCGGCGAAGGGCCGCCACGGGAGGCTCATGTAGAGTCGGACGAGCGCGCCAGAGACCGGCAGGCCGCCCTTCATGCTGAACGGCGTAAAGCGCGGCTCGGCATGAATGACGCGGTACCCGGAAGCGGCCAGAAAGTCCTGGAAGCCGTTGTCGGTGTAGGCGGTGCGGTGCGTGTAGTCGTCAAAGTAGCGGCGCGGCTCCAAGCGAAAGTTGGGCTGCACGACAATCAGCCTTCCGCCAGGCCGCAATACGCGACGCGCCTCGGCCAGTATCGACGCCCCTTGTTCGAGCGTGAAGTGTTCGAAGAAATTAGAGGCGAACACAGTCGCCAAGCTGCCGGTCTCGATGGGCAGCGGCTCAAGCGCCGACTGGATCAGCGGCTTGATTCCGTCGTGCCAGTAAGCGACGAGTTCCGGATTCATGTCCAAGGCCCATTTGTCGCCAGCTGTGATCGAGTTTGAAAACTCGCCGTAACCGGCACCAAGTTCAAGCAAGGGGCCCTGAGGATCGACCCACTTCTGAAGATACGCGGCCAGAGCTTTCCAGACGGTAGTTCGCCGCGGTTCGTAAGTGAACCGGACGGTATGGTAGCTGGACAAAGCGATCTCGAGTGAATCTTCCATAGCCTCTCTCATTGCGCACTTCCGGGCGCGGGTTGATATACGAAAACGCCGCCCAGGTAAGGCCCCGGAAGGTGCTTCACCATTCGATAGTGCTTACGGACGGAGTCGGACTGGGAGGCGGTAAGCCGCGGGAATTCCGGATCCGTGTCCGGATTGGCGGCCAGATTCTCGTAGAGCAGAATCGTTTGAAAGCGGGCGTGGTCCAGGTCGGCGAGCACTGGTCTTGCGTCGATTCGCCCGGCTTCCACCAGGAGACGGTAGATGAGCGGTTCAACTTCGAAGCGGCGCTTGGCGTGCACAAGTGCGTTGGAATCGGTGGATAGGATTGGACCGGCACCGCCTAAATAGGGATTGAGACCGGCAACCTGCTCGCGGAAGGATTGCTCGCGGGCGATGCGCTGAATCAGGCCGGTTGCGGCGACGCGGATGTTCTGCAGGGCGTAGAGGCCGAGCGGAAGAATAAGTAAGGTCACCCATTTCTTACTTCCCCCTAGGTAAAGCGGAAAGAAATCGAGAGCATGGAGTGACAGGCACGCGCAGAGAATCAAAAGGATGGCAGTCTCGATCTGGTAGTTGGAATCGGACCCGACCTTGGCGGCGGTCAGCAGCAGCACGGCAAAAGCAAAGCCGAGGTAGACAAAAGCGGCGCGCATCGGCGTCCGGAGCGCGGGCCGGGCCCCAAGCAAGACGACCGGCAGCAGGGGCATCAACGCCACGGCCATGTACTCAAAGTGGACGTTTAGCTTGTACAGGGCGAAGGGGTTGAGGTTGGCGAATACAGTGTTGTCGAGGAAACGTCCGTTCATCAGCGCGTTCAGGCCCAACACCGCCGCGCCGCCTACGCCGCCAGCAATCGCGGCAAAGCGGGCGGCCCGCTTGGGACTCTCGATGAGTAGCATCAAGAAAATTGCGGCGGGCGCGGCGAGCGCGGTCTGCTTTGTGAACAAGCTGGCGATGGCGAAAATCGCAGCCCAGTCGAGACTGTCCGCGCCGGTCAACCGGTAGCGGACATACTCGTGAAATGCTGCCAGCGTCAGAGCGACGGCCAACATGTCCACTTGTCCAGTGATGCCCCAGCCGAGCAGCAGTTGGGTTGTCCCGGCAAGGCAGACACCCGTTGCGGCGCAGTGACGGTCGCCAGTGTACAGAAATAGAATTCGCCAGATCAGGACCAAGATGGCGGCAAGGGCGGCGAGGCTCAGCAGGCGGCCTGCGAGCAGTACGGGAAGCCCGACGCGATTCAACCCCGCAACCAACAGGTAGAAGGAGGGCATGTAGGCGCACACAGTGTACGGGTAATTCTTCAAGTCGTAGTAGAGCTTGCCTTCTTGCGCAAGGCTGAAGGCTTGGGTGGCGACGATCCCTTCGGGCTGGGTGAACTCATTTTGGGACCAAAAGGCAACGCCCACGTGAAGCGCGAGCGCCAAAATGGCAATAGACCCAGCCACCACAAGCAACGGCGTGTCGCGTAGTGAACGCAGCTTTGCCGGCGGTTGCCCTAGGATCTCCATACGGGGAATGATCGGCGGAACTAGGGTTGTTCTTTAACTGGACGGCAGGCGACCAGTTCGTCACGGGTGCGATAGCGTTCTTCCAACCCGGTTCCGGCGACGGAGAAGCGCAACGGCGCATTGGGTTCGTTCGGATCGGGGTTGAAGTGCTTGGCGCTGACAAAGAGGCAGGCCAAGTGGAATTGGTCCATCGCGGCAAGGGTGGTGGCACTGGGCCGGAAGTCTCCGCCAGGGGCGCGCTCAAAAAGCAAAGCCAATTCCGGCAGGCGGAGGGCGCGGCGGTGGGTGTAGAGGTGAAAAGCCGGGTCGTCGACGGTCAAAAAGGCGGTTTGCGGGGGGATGTTGGACTCAATCCAGCGGTAGGCGGCTGCGGTTCCCATCTGAAAGCGCCGCTCGTAGGCAAACATCGCTTCCCCGTTGAGTGCCAGATTGGCGCGGGCGTTGGCCAGCATCGCGACCGGAAGCAGCGCGCAAAGCAAAGCCAATGCGGCGGCAAAGGCGCGGTTTGCACCGCCATTGGCCCAAGCCTTGGCGACAACCTGGGCGAAGTTTGAAGTCTCCGTATAGAAACCGACGGCGATCAGAGGCATCAGCGGCAGCAGTGCGCGCGTGTCCGGAGGGAAATACCATACCAACATCATCACCATCGAGAAGACGGCGTAGAGGGCATATGACCTCAGATGACCGCGCCGGATGAGGCGCACGACACCGGCGGCACTTGCGGCGAAGGCGATCCGGTTCAGGAGGACCCAGCCGGGCGCGTCGCCGAAGTTCAG
>JANXUM010000618.1 GCA_025356215.1 Bryobacter sp.
CAGGGCGGGCTGGATGAGTGGACGCATCCAAGAATAATCGCGCGCGGTGACGATGTGGAGTGTGGATCGAAGTAGCGGGGCCCGCAGCACGGATCGCTCGGCGAGCGCCTCATGAAGTTCGTCTATGGCAAAGCCCGCAGCTCGCGCCCAAAGTCCAAGATAGGGCGGGGAGGCAACCTGTGCCTGTAGGGCAACCAGCCGCTCGATTGCTTTCTCGGGCTTGAGCTTTGAGCGCGCCAGAAGCAATTGTCGGTGGAGCAGCGTTCGATTGAGTTGGCGCTGAGACAAAACCATCGCCCCAGTCTAGTCTGTAGGCTGGTTCCATCCGGTAGGATAGTGGTGATGGAAACCTTGGAGAGCCCCTCTCCCTTCAAAGTGCTGCGCCCGGCAATAACGCTGCCCGAGATCGCGCGCACTGTCGAGCCTTATCCTCTGGAACGCAAAGAGGAACTGGAGGCTTTCTACACGGACGGCGTACAACAGCTACAAGGCAAGACCCGCCTGGAGGTGTTGCGATTCGCGCTTGAAGATGCAATCAACGACCGGCGGTGCTATAAGGCTTTCTTGATCGGTCATCCAGGCGTTGGAAAATCTACCGAGCTAGCGCGGCTGACCGCGCATTTTTCGGCAGATCTGCATCCGCTCCAGATCAATCTCATGCGAGAACTGAATCCGGGGACCTTGCGTTTTTACGACATTCTACTTCTCCTGTTGATCCGCCTCGTCGAAGAGGCCTCTAGCCCAACAATCATCGGCTTCCGCGAGAACCACCTGGATCAGTTATTGGGCCGCGTCAAGGCCCACCTCTCCACTAAATGGAAAAAGCACCTCGAATCCAGCGGCGTCGACTGGAGTTTGGCATTGGAACTTCCCCTACTTGCCAAAATCAAAGGCGGACTCCGTCAAGGCCGAAGTATAGAGCAGGGTTCTGAGGAGTACGAAGTGTCCTTCGTTGCAGAACTCGTCGATCTCACCAACGATCTCCTGCAAGCCTGTCAGCAGATGCTTTTGAAAAACAAGCAACGGCAATGGATACTCATCGTCGAGGACATGGAAAAGCTTGGACTTTCACCAGATCTAATCCGCACCCTCTTCATTGGGCTACGCCCGAGTCTTCAGGCCCTCAACATCAATATCATTTTCACGATCCCCGTCTGGCTTCATTTTTCGGAAGACGCAACCGTGATTTTGCCGTCCAGTTTCGCAAGCTGTCTGATCCCCGACATCGCGGTTTACCAGAAAGACCATCAGGTGGACAGCGTGGCCCTCCAGGCCCTGACCGAGCTGGTGGAAAAACGTGTGGACCCTTCGCTGCTTGAGGATGGAGCGATCCAGAAGTGTATCCTTGCCTCGGGAGGGAATTTGCGTGATCTGTTCATTCTTCTCCGTGGAAGCATGTATGCCGCACGCTCGGCAAAGAACCATAGGATATCTAGTGAGAATGTGGCCGCTGCTGCACTCTCTCTAAGAAACGAATACAGGCAGCGGTTGGGCACAACAGGGTCGACCGCAACTGAAGTCCCACTTCAGGAAAAGATTGATCGTCTAGTCAAGATCTACGAGCGAAAAGACTCCAAGGCTGAGATTCCGGATCCAGCTCTCTACAGCCTCCTGCGGAATCGTTTTGTACTCCAATACAATGGAACCGCCTGGATGGGCCTACATCCGCTTGCAGTGGACTTATTGATTGAGTTCAAAGAGTTGCCGATTGATGCACCCGGAGGCAGCGGGATTTGAGCGAAGGCGCCCGCCACCCGGCTCCGGACACGATTGCGGGCCTCACGCAAGGGCTCGAAGGGTGGTTCGAGGTGCAAGAGCCCGGCGTTGTTTGGGTCCGCTATAAATCGGACCTAAGCCGGGACGCGCTCCTCCGGCAGTTGCAGGTCAAGCGTGCAATCACCATCCTGCAGTTCGATCCGCCTTCTGCTGATCAGGCATGCGTCTGGCTAGAGGGTCGTCTCAAGGCGTTCCTGGCGCCCGGCTCCGAGTTCCCGGTTGTCGCCGTAGTCTTTCCAGTTCGACTTCAAGGCACTGTAGAAATTTTTCTCGCGGCATTCCGTTCTCTCAACCTCCGCCGCGAGGACCTGTTGCTGTTGCCACTCATTCAACTCTGGGTAATTTCCGATTCGGTCTCGGCGATGGCGGAGTTGGAATCGCCCGACTTGGTCTCGTGGTTCAAGCTGCGATTCTGGCTGAACGAAATTCCGGCACTTGGGGCCTTGAGCCCGTTGAACGTCGAGGATGAATCGACTAGAGCTCAAATTCGACTCGCGCCCCTAGCTGCGCGCGAGCAAGCCTTGGCCGACGGGTTGCGGCAAGTCGATGCTGCCCGAGCGAGCAGTGATCGCGATGGGGAGGCCTTCCTCCCGGATCTGGCCATGTCGCTGAATAATCTGGCGACCATGCAGAGCGCTGTCGGGAGGCGGGAAGAGGCGCTGGGGACAGCCGAGGAAGCCGTCAAGATTAGACGTGAGTTGGCGCGGCGTAACGAGGAGGCCTTCCTCCCGGATCTGGCAACGTCGCTCGGGGCCATGTCGCAAGTCTACGCCGCTGGTGAGGATTGGCCCGCCGCCCACCGCTGTCTCGCCGAGGCCGTCCCGGCCCTACTTCCAGTCTTTGAGGCCCTGCCGCCCGCGTACGCACAATTGATGCTGCAGCTCACCCGCGCTTATCTGCAAGCCTGCGAGGCCGCCCAAATTTCGCCTAACGCAGACTGGCTCGCCCGCATCGTCGCGAAACTGCCACAGCAGCCCGAAGAGCCCTAGGCCGCCTTCCGCACCTGTACATACCCATCGACACTTGCCGTCTGCAAGCCATCGATCACCCCAATCCTCTCCAGCAGCCAAAGCTGAATAAAGGTCATGTCCAGCTCATACCAGGCCAAACCGTGCCGCGCGCTCACCGGATGGGCGTGATGGTTATTATGCCAACCCTCCCCAAACGTAAGCAGCGCCACCCACCAGTTATTTCGCGAGTCATCCGTCGTCTCAAATCGCCGCCCACCCCACAAATGCGTCGCGCTGTTCACCAGCCACGTCGAATGCAACCCCAGCGTCACGCGCAGGGCCACCGTCCAAAGCACCATCGAAAAACCGCCAATCATCCACGACACCACCCCGATCGTCACCAGCGGCACCCAGTGCCAGTTATTGAGCCACACCATGAACGGGTCGCGGGCCAGATCCGGCGCATACTTCGACAACCCTTCTGTATCGTTGTGCTTGGCGTCGCCCACGCACATCCAGATCAAATGCGCCCACCAGGCACCGTCGCGCGGAGAATGCGGATCGCCCGGCTTGTCGCTCTTCTGATGGTGCACGCGATGCGTCGCTACCCAGAAAATCGGCCCACCCTCCAGGCTCGACGCCCCGCAGATGGCGAGGAAGCGCTCAAACCAAACCGGCGCCTTGTAGCCCCGATGCGTCAGCAAACGGTGGTAGCCCATCCCGATCCCCCACGAGATCGAAAACCAATACACAATGAAAGCAGCGAGAAAGTTCGCCCAACTGAAATAGAAAAACGATGCGATCGCACCCACATGGAACAGCGAAAACACGATGATCGTCAGCCAGTTCGGCTTCTCGGGGTTTGTGTGAACGAGAGATAGGTTGGTTGCCATAAGGTCTTACATCGACCAAGCTAACAGCCCCTTGAGTGCCGCTGTGTAAGAGTTCTGTAATTCCCGTCGCCTGATAGAATCCGGCCATGCGCCTTTTCCTGATTTTCGCCGCCGCCACTGGCCTCGCCCAGACGCCCCCAAAAATCTTCATCGATCGCGACGACCTGCGCGTACTGGAAGTCACCGTACAACCGCACGTCAAGCAGAAGATGCACGACCACAAGATCGGCCGTGTGATGATCTACCGCGTCGCCGGAGCGGAGAAGTTCGAGTACGCCGATGGACGCAAGCCGATGACGCTAAAGTTCCGCCAGAACGAAGTCAAGTGGAGCCCGCCCGAGACCATGCATGCCCCGGAAGTAGTGAGCAACAACCCGCTCGATGTCGTCGAGATCGAGCTGAAAAAGCCGCCCACCGGCCAGAAGATCACCACCGCGATGGACCCGCTCAAGCTGGATCGTAAGCACTATAAACTTGAATTTGAAAACGATCAGGTTCGCGTCGTGCGCGTTCGCTTCGGCCCCAAAGAATCGATACAGATGCATGAGCATCAGCTCGGCCGCGTCGTGTTTTACTTGACCGACGCCGAGATCCGCGTCACCGACGCGGAAGGCAAGGCGACTCTCACGCCCCGCAAAGCCGGCGACCTCGTTCCCGGCGGCCCGGCCAAGCATCGCGAAGAGAATACGACGGACAAGGTTGTCGAAGCGATCATGACCGAATTCAAATAGTGCTCAATCCAGACGCAGGCATTGGCTGGGCTGAATGCCGATCGCTCGGCGCAGTGGAGCAATCGTCGCCAACAGAGCCGTGAGCGCCATCACAGCGCAAACCGCCGCAAGACTCAACGGATTGGTCGCGCTGATTCCCGGGATCACGAAAGCCGCCAACGGCTTGGCAATCAGCACGCTCAAGCCCAGGCCCACCGCCGCCCCCACCGCCACCAGCGCCGCTGTCTCGCGAAGCACCATCGCCCCAATGCCGGCGCGTGAAGCACCCAGCGCCAGCCGAATGCCGATTTCGCGCGTGCGCCGCGCGATCGTGAAGGCGAGAATGCCGTAAAGGCCAATCGCCGCCAGCAGCAAGCCCAGCATCGCGATGGAGCCCATCAGCCCCGCGCCGATCTGCGACGGCAAAAACGCAAGTCCGATCGCCCCAAACAGCGTCGACACCTCTAGCGCAACCGCCGGGTCCAGTTGCCGGAGTGCCGCGCGCACTGCGGCAACTTGAGACGCTGGCGGCCCCGCCGTCTTGACGACAAATTGAAGCCTCGGGTACTGTCCAACCACCTGTTCCAGGGAATCATAGATTTGCGGTAGATCGCCTTCGCCCAGTGTGCTGTTTTTGGTTCCGCGCACAACCGCCACAATGCGCTGCGGAGCTGCTCCTTTGCGCTGAAAAACTGTCCCTACAGGAACCCGCCCGCCCAGGTAGGCGCGGACAAAGGCGTCGTTCACGATCACCTCGTCCGCCTGCCTTCCGCTAAAGAGCTCACCTTGTAGCACCGCGATTCCCATCGCCGCAAAGTAGCCCGGCGTCACGGCATTCCAGTTGGAACGGTAGGAAGCTTTCTCGCCGTTGTCGGCAAAGGTCAGTTGGCCGCCATAAGTGATGGAGTCGGTAAACGGAATCAGCCGCGCCGCGGCCGCCCCTTCCACACCTGGAATTGCTTCCAAAGCCGCCACCGCTCGCCGCCAGTACAGCTTGATCCGCGCGTCGTCGGGATAGCCATTGGGTGCCAAAAAGGACTCGGCTTTGATCGTGTTCTGCAAGTCAAAGCCTGGGCCCAATTCGCGCGCCCGAAGCAGGTTTTGCGCGAACAGCGCGCCTACCGCCAGCACCAAAAACGATAACGCCACCTGCGCGGCTACCAGCACCTTTCGGCCTCGCATGCGGCCTTCGCGCCGCAGGTCGGCGTTCAAAGATTCGCGCATAGTCTGCCAAGCCGGCATCAATCCGCTAACCACCGTCGAGAACACCGCCAGCACAGCGGCATAGGAAGCCACGCGCCAGTCCGGCTCAATACTCAGCCGGATCGGGAAGGGCAGGGGGAGGGGAATCGACGCGAGCGCTTTCGCCGCCATGAGTGCGAACCCGAATCCAAGTGCCGCGCCGCTCATCGACAGCAGCAAGCTCTCAGCCAGCAACTGCTGCAGCAACCGCCCACGGCTCGCGCCCAAAGACAGGCGGATCGCAATCTCCTGTTTGCGCGCCGAGGACCGGGCAAGCGTAAGCCCTGCCACATTCACACAGGCGATCATCAACACCAGCCCCACCAACACCAGCAAGGTGACAAAGAACAGGACAACCGGCATGGCCGCACTATTGCTTTTGAGTCGCGCCAAACCCTCCATCGGCGTTACCAGAACACCCTCGGCGTACTTGTGTCCGCGCTCGGGCATTTGATTGTCCATCCGCTCGGCCAAGGCCGCCAACGCTCCGCTCGCCGCGCCGATCTTCATGTCCGGCTTCAAGCGCAAAATCAGCTCCAAATCAGTCGAGCGCTTCATCACCGGCAGATAAATATCGGGCGAATATCCATAGCCTGTCAGCGTGCGGTGCCCTTCCGGTAACACTCCAATCACTGTGAACGCGCGACCGTCGAGTTGAATCAACCGTCCCACAATCGATGGATCCGCGCCGAAGTTTGACACCCAAAACTCGAAACGCAATACCGCGACTTCGTCTGCGTCCCGCTCGTTCCAGCCCCGGCCCATCGCCAGTGGAGCGCCCAACACATCAAAGTAGTTCTTCGAGGCTTCGACGGCAAACACGTGCCGCGTCTCTTGCCCGTCGTTCCAGTTGACGCTGCTGTTGTTCCTCTCGCCCGCCACGTCCGCAAAGACGTTGGCGCGGCGGATAAACTCAAGCGCCTCCTGGCTGGAGTGGCTGGAGTTCCCAATGCGCGCCTGCGCCAGTGTCGCCGGGTTGCTCACACTGGGTTGACTTAAAAGGAACTCTACTGCGATTGAGAACATCGTCGTGTTCACGCCGATCCCCAGCGCCAGCGACAGCAGCGCGCTCGCCACAAAACCCGGGCTGCGCCGCAACCCACGCAAGGCGAACGCCAGATCCCGCCACAGATTCTCAATCACCGTGAAGCGCCACAGGTCAAAGGCCTCTTCCTTCAAAACGCCCGTGTTCCCCAGCGGGATCGTGTTGCTCCGCGCCGCCGCCATCTCGCGGTGGAACTCAAGCTCCGCCTCAAGATCCCGCTCCATCCGCCTCCGCCGCCAAAGCTTAAGTATAAATCTGCGCATGCTCCGCCTCCTAGCTCGCCAACACCCGGTTTACCGCTTCGGACAACCGGCTCCAAGTCTCTTGCTGCTCGGCAATCAGCTTTACCCCGCGCTTGGTGATCGAGTAATACTTGGCCTTGCGATTGTTCTCCGATAGGCCCCATTCCGCCGAGATCGCGCCGTCCAGTTCCAGGCGGTAGAGCGCCGGATATAACGACCCTTCTTCCACCCGCAGCACGTCGGTCGACAGCACATGAATCGTCTGCGCGATCGCGTAGCCGTGCATCGCCCCGCGGCGCAGCGCGTGCAAGATCAGTAGGTCTAGAGTGCCCTGCAATAGGGCGGGTGTCGACGATTTAGCCATCCATGCCTCGCTTCCTATGTACATCTACGGGAGCAGTCCCAATTTGGTTCCCTAGATTGTCAAGGGGAGGGAAGATTGCGTTGATCATAATGTAAAGATCCATGACCGCTCTCGATCTACGCCACACCGTTGCCACCCTCGCCTACCGCGCCGCCAAAGTCCTCTGCGATGCTCCAGTTGGCTTCGGAGACTATCGCCCCGCTCCCAGCGCGCGCTCGGCGGGCGAGATCCTCGCGCACCTCGGCGATCTCTTCGATTGGGCGCTGTCGCAGGTTCGCGGCGCAACCGTCTGGCACAATTCGCAACCCCAGGACTGGTCCACCGATGTCGACCGCTTCTTTGCCGCGCTTACTGTCTTTGACGAATTCCTGGCGGCCAACGCCAAGCTCCCCGTCACCCCCGAAAAGCTATTCCAAGGCCCCATCGCCGACGCGCTCACGCACGTCGGTCAAATCGGAATGCTGCGCCGCCTCGCCGGTGCTCAGATTCGCGGGGAGAACTACTTCAAAGCCAACATCGCCACCGGCCTGACTACGGCCGCCCAACCCGCCGCCGTCTTCGAGTTCGACTAGCCCCGCACGGCACCCGGCCGCCCCGCCTCCACCACAAAGCGCGCGCCCACCGACGCCGGCGCGCCAGGGCGGCTCACATAGGGCATGGTGATCATGTCCGTCTCCAGTCGCTCCGCCGTCAACCTGCATCGCACATAGCCGCGCCGGCTGTTGAAATACTTTACGTGCGGGTTGAACGGTAGCCGCTTGGCGTAGTCAGCCCGCTGATCCAAGCCGTCGCCGGTGCTGGTAATCGACGTGCCCAGAAACTCGGTCGCCACCGTTGCCGACCCAGGGTCGGCAAAGTCTCGTTTCACGTCGAAAACCCAATGGCTGTGGTTGTCGCCGGTCAGGATCACCGCGTTGCTCAACCGCGACGCGACGATGAATTCGGTCAACTCGCGCCGCGCCTCCGGATATCCGTCCCACTTGTCCGGAATCACGCCGGTGCCTTTGTCGATCTTCGAATATGGGATCTGTTGCGCGATCAAATTCCATCGCGTCTGGTCCTCCTTCAGCCCCGCAAAGAACCAGTCGCGCTGCGCAATCCCCAGCATCTGGCGCTTCGTCTCGGCGTCTCGATATTGCCGCGTGTCCAGCAAGTAGAGATTCGCCAATTGCCCAAAACTCAGCCGCCGGTAAATCCGCGTCTCCTGCCTCGTCGGCAAGCTCGCCTTGCGCAGCGGCATGTGCTCGTAGAAAGCCTGATAACCAGCCCAGCGCCGAGCCGCAAACTCGGCGGCCGGAAACTGATCGCCAGGCGTCAAATTGGCGTAATCATTGCCAACTTCATGGTCGTCCCAGATCACGCTCCAGGGAAAGCGCGCATGCGCCGTTTGCAGCAACGGGTCGCTCTTATAGAGCGAATACCGATAGCGGTATTGGTCTAAGGTCACCGCCTCGTGCGAGGGATGCTGGCGCGGATGATCGGGCTTTCCGACCCCTTCGTAAATGTAGTCGCCGAGGAACAAAACCAGATCGAGATCGTCCTTCGCCATGTGCTCATAAGCTGTGAAGAAACCGTCCTCATACTTCTGGCACGACGCGTAGGCAAAACGCAATTGCGACGGGTTCTTTGCCGCCGTCCTGGTATGTCCCAGCGGGCTCTGGTGTCCCAGCGCGGTGAAGCGATACCAATAGTCGCGCCCGGCTTCCAATCCAAAGACTTCGGCGTGTGCCGAGTGCGCCCGCGCCGCCTCCGCATAGGCGAGGCCATTGCGCACGGGCTTGCGCCCGGCGTCGTCCGCGTACAGTTCCCACTTGACGGCAATGTCCCTCTTAGGCAACCCGCCGCCGGGTTCCTCCCACGCGGGTGCCAGCCGCGTCCACAGCACGACGCTGTCCGGCCACGGGTCGCCTGATGCCACTCCCAGCCGGAATGGATATTTCGCAAGCACCGGCGCAAGCAAGATACTTCGGCGGGAGAGGACCATCTCAGAAGTTTAGCTTGAGCCCAAACTGAAGCTGCCGCAGGGGCAACTGATTCACAACCTGTTCAATGTCGGCCGCGGCCAGCACTCGAAACGACAATCGACTCACAGGTGGCAGAATTCCTGCCCGGGTCGAGATTCGTCCCCCGCCCAATTGAAAACTCTTGACAAACGATAGTATTCGTACTAATTACTTAGTATGCGCCCCAAGGCAACCGTTCTCACTGAGCAAGAGCTCGAAATCATGAAGGTGGTTTGGCGTAGCGAATCCGTTACGGTGCGCGACGTCTACGAAGATCTGCTGGAGCGCCGCAAGATTGCCTACACCACCGTGATGACAATGATGCGCATCTTGGAGGACAAAGGCTATCTGTCGCGCGACACGGATCCAAAGGCCTCGGTCTATCGGCCGACCAAACCCAAAGACAAGGTGGTTGGCGGGATGGTCAGCGACTTCCTCAACCGCGTCTTTGAAGGTTCGGCCAAGCCTCTGCTTCTGCATCTGGTGGACAACCGCGAGATCTCCGCCAAAGAAGTGGATGAAATTGCGGCGCTGCTCAAAGCGCGTAAGGGTGGCAAATGAGCTTCGACAACCTCATCGCCTATTCGCTCCAGGCCGCCGCCCTGATCGCGGTTGGCATGGCCGTCCCCTTTCTCTTCCGCGTCAACAATCCACGCTGGCACCTGCCCTATCTCCAGTGCCTCCTACTGCTCACACTGCTTCTACCTGTGGTGCAACCCTGGCGCAAAATCCTAACTCCGCCCCAAACATCCCTCAAGCCGACGCCCGCAATCTCGCCACTCTCGCACGAACGAACCCAACCTGGCGAGGCAATCCGCTGGCGTGAATTGCTGCTTCCGGCCATCGCCCTCGGCATAGCCGTTCGCTTGGCGATCCTGGTGGCGGGCCTCATTCACCTCCGATCCTACCGTCACAGCGCCCGACCGTTGCCGCCCTTTTGGGGCACTCCAGTTGGACTGTCGGATCAGGTTTCTGGACCAGTCACATTCGGCTGGCTTTCGCCGATCATCCTCCTGCCATCCCAGACGCTGGCACTTGCCGATTCAGCGCGTGAGTCGATCCTGCTGCACGAGTGGATCCACGTCCGCCGGGCCGATTGGCCTCTGGCCATCGCCGAGGAAATTCTTCTCTGCTTCTTCTGGTTCCACCCCGCCTTTTGGCTCTTGATCGATCACATCCGGCTCACCCGCGAGAAGCTGGTGGACTCCGAAGTCCGCCTCGAAGCCTCGACCGAGGACTACGTTAACGCGCTGCTCTCGATGGCGGGCCTCAACCTGCAACCTTATATTGCTCCGGCGGCACCCTTCCTGCGCCGCAGCCAAATATCCGCTCGCATCCAAACCCTAATATCGGAGGTCTCCATGTCCCGTTCCCGGGTCACCGTCAGCTATGCTGCCGCCACCATCCTCTCCCTCTCCGTCGCCCTATGGGCCGCTTCCGCCACCCCGCTTCAGCAAATGGCCCCGGAGCCGAATCGAATATCCGCTCGCGGCGCTGAGATCATCGCTGCCTCACCCTCTGCGTCCTCGGCAGTACAGCCGCCAGCTCAAAATCCAGCGGGCTCGGTCAGTCTGGATTTAACCCTCGACGCGAACGGCAACGTCACCGACGCCCGCGTGCTTTCCGGGCCACAGCCGGTGCGCCGCCAAGCGATTAAGAAGGCCTTGGATCTTAAGTTCAAGCCCGGCCCATCCAGCGCGTATGTCGATCTGGAATATGAAAAATCCACCAACATTGCCCAGGTTCCCTCAGAGACACAGGCGTCCAAGCTTCTGTCGCCCATCGCAGTAGAGATGCCGCCACTCGCCGCACAAGCGCAGATCCGAGGCACCGTCAGAATCGAGGCGATCATCGCCAAGGACGGCACCGTCCGCCAGATGACGCTCCGCTCCGGCCATCCCTTGTTGGTGCAAAGCGCAATCGAGGCAGTAAGGGCCGCGCGCTATCAGCCCACGCTCTTGAACGGCAACCCAGTCGAGGTCGCCACCGAGATTGTCATTCCATTTCCGCCGAACTAAGCTAAGGCCATGGGTGGACGATGTCTGTTTCTGGCAACCTTACTACTGCCCGCGATCCTCCTCGCCCTCCCGCCGGGCGTCACCGTTCACGGGCCAGAACTCGTCTCCGGTGACGCCCCGCACTACCCCGCCATCGCTCGCGAACGCGCCATCGACGGAGTCGTTTCGCTGGAGCTCACGCTCAACGACCGCGGCGAAGTTGCTGACGCGATTGTCGTCTCCGGGCCTCTCGCCCTCCGCAGGTCTGCGCTGCTTGCGGTGCTCAACTGGCGATTCCAGCCCACCGCCACCACCGCCTCGGTGGACCTCAATTTTGACAGCAAGACGCCTCCTCCCCCGATCCCGAGTCCGCTCGATCGAATCCGCGTGCCGGAAGGCACCCAGGAAGCGAAACTCTTATCTGCTCCCCGCGTCTTCTACCCACCGCTCGCCCGTCAAGCGCGCATCTCGGGAGACGTACGCTTTGAAATCGTCATCGCCAAGGACGGAGAGGTCCGCAACATGACGCTCCTCTCAGGGCATCCGCTTCTGGTGTCTTCGGCAACGGAGGCCATCCGCCGCGCTCGCTACTCCCCTACTGTGTTCAACGGCCAAGCGATGGAGGTTGCAACCGAAGTCACGGTCTCCTTCAAGCTGGCGAACTTGCCGCCTTCACCCTAAAGAACACCATAAACAGTGCCGCGCAAAGCACCGTTAACCCCAGCGGCACCAAAAACACGCGCGAATAATCCACTGCGCCGTTCACCCGGAAAGCGTCGCTCACCGCCCCAGCAAACCAACTTCCAACCACCAGCCCGGCGCCCAAAAGTACAAACGCGATCAAGCCCTGCGCCGATGCGCGCACGTCCGGCGGCGCGATCTCGTCGACGTAGATGTAACTCGCTGTAAAGAAGCACACATAACAAAGCCCATGCAGGCTGAGCGAGGCGAGGATTAGCCACAACGGCCCGCCCATCGCAAATACCGCGTACCGCAGCGGCCAAGCCAAAATCCCCACCATCATCGTTCCCCGAATGCCCCACTTCTTTAGCATCCTGGGCAGGAAAATCATCGTCCCAATCTCGGCGGCCTGAGCAATCGTCATCCAAGCCGGAGCGCTGCCCTGCGAGATTCCAATTGCATACAGAAAAGGGCCGGTCAGAATGAAATAGAACATCAACTCCGTCGCCACTACAAACGCGATGGCCAGAAACACCGCAAACTCCCGGTTCCGCAACATCTTCAGCGCTCCCAGGAAAGCCAGCGGACTGGCACCCTGTCCGGCCGGCGGCGTGTGCGGC
>JANXUM010000015.1 GCA_025356215.1 Bryobacter sp.
GGCGACGAGATCTGCTACGTAAATGGTCTGAAGTACGCCCAGGACGTTTTTGCGGCCGTCAAGCGCTATCAGGAAACCAGGCGATCCATCCGCAAGCATCCGGAGTTTGCCGAGTATTTCATCCATTACCCCATCAAGCAGAGCACTTACTCCAGCCACCACATGGTGAAGGAGGCGGTGGGCGGAAATCAGGCGGTGCTGGATGTCGGCTGCGGCAAAGGTTTCCTGGCCGAGCAATTTGCCGAACAAGGCAACCGCGTCTTCGGAATTGACCAGTTGGAGGCGTCGGAGGTATCAACCGCGATCGAGGGCTATGTGCAAGCAGACCTTGAGGCTGGCCTCGGCCCGGCGTTGGAGCGATTTGGCGACCGTCGCTTTGACAGGATCGTCTTCGCCGACGTGCTTGAGCACATGCCGCGCCCGGAGATCCACCTCCAGCAAGCCCTGGGCCTGCTGGCGGACAACGGTCAGGCGATCGTTTCGGTACCCAACGTTGTCAACATCACCGTTCGCCTGGCCATGTTGTTTGGACAATTCAACTACCAGGAGCGGGGCATTCTCGACCGAACGCATCTTCGCTTCTACACCGCGAAGACCGCGCGCGAACTGCTGGAGCAGAATGGCTATTCGATCGTCCGCCAGCAGATGACCGTCATGCCGCTGGAGATCGTTTTGCCGCTGCCGCTCACCAATCCGTTGATGCGCCTATTGCACGGCGCTCTGGTTCTGGCCACCAAGTTGTTGCCCAATCTGCTGGGCTACCAGGTGCTAATCACCGCACGTCGCGGGGCGCAGCCCCAAGCCTCGGCTACAATTGGTTGATGTCATTAGTCGTTGTGGGCTCCGTCGCATATGACGGGGTCGAAACTCCCCACGGCAAGGTCGAGCGGATGCTCGGCGGCGCCTGTACTTATATTGCCCTTGCGGCGAGCTACTTTACCCAGCCGAAGATTGTTGCCGTCGTCGGCGACGATTTTGACCCGGCCGACCGCGAGTTGCTCTCCAGCCGCGGCATCGATCTGGCCGGCCTGGAAGTAGCCCCGGGCAAGACCTTTTTCTGGAAAGGCGTCTACTCTGCGGACATGAACGATCGCGAGACGCTGCAGACCGATCTGAACGTCTTTGCCACCTTCCAGCCCAAGCTGCCGGAAAGCTACAAGAATCAGCCCTATCTGTTTCTGGGTAACATCCAGCCAGCGTTGCAAAAGCAGGTCTTCGCCCAAATGTCGCAACTGCGCTTTTGCGGCGGCGACACGATGAACTTCTGGATCAATGATTTCCGGACGGAGCTATTGGCGACGATCGCCGATTGGAATTTCCTGCTGATCAACGATTCGGAGGCGCGTCTGCTTTCCGGTGAGTCCAACCTGCGCAAGGCGGCGGCCAAGATCATGGCGATGGGCCCGAAGAATCTGGTAATCAAGCGCGGAGAATACGGCGCGATGCTGTTCCGCCCCGATAGCCTGTTCATGGTTCCCGGCTACCTTCTCGAGAGCGTCTTTGACCCCACGGGCGCGGGCGACTGTTTCGCGGGCGGCTTTGTCGGCTACCTGGCCGAGCGCGGCTTCGATTTGCAAGGTACGATCGATCCTCACGAAATCCACCGTGCCGTCATTTACGGCAGCGTCATGGGCAGTTTTTGCTGCGAGCAATTCGGTGTTGAACGCTTCCGCACGCTGACCCGCAAGGAGATCGATGGGCGTTTTGAAGAGTTCCGCGCCTTCACCGCTTTCTAACCTGATTTGCGCGGCGGCCCTCGCTTTGGTGAGCGCCGTCGCCATATGGTTTGTACAAGCCGAAGGCACCGCGCTGTTTTACGGCGACGCCGCAGCGCACCTCAACATTGCCCGGCGCCTGTTTGACGGCCGCAACCCGGGCTATGAACAAGTCGGAACGGTCTGGCTTCCGCTGCCGCACTTGTTGATGATGCCCTTCGCTCGCGTCGATGGCTGGTGGCACAACGGTTTGGCGGGGGCGATCCCGTCTGGGCTGGCCTGGGTTGCCGCCGGCACTTTCTTATTTGCGCTGCTGCGCCGCATCTCTGGCATCAATGGCGCCGTCGCCGGCACCGCAGTCTTTGCATTGCAGCCGAATCTGCTCTATCTGCAAGCGACCCCGATGACCGAGCCTCTCTTTCTGGCCGGGGCGATCGGCATGTTGTTGTTTTCCACACGCGCCGCCGCGCGCCATTCCGCTCTGGACGCGATGCTGGCGGGGGTCTGCGGGGTAGTGACAACGCTAACGCGCTATGACGGATGGTTCCTGTTGCCCTTTGTCGCCCTTTATCTGTTGGCGGCGGGAGGCAAGAAAACGAGTTTTGCGTTTTGCGCCGTGGCGGGTTTGGGGCCGGGATACTGGCTGGCGCACAACTGGATCATGTATTCGGATCCGCTCGAGTTCTACCGCGGCGTCGGCTCCGCCAAGGACATTCAAAAAGGACTTCCCTACCCCGGTGCGCACAATTGGTGGGCGGCGCTGCGCCAATTTTCGGTTGCCACCAAAGCGGTTCTTGGCTGGCCGCTGCTTGCAATCAGCTTTGCCGGATTCATTTGGGCCCGCGCGGGCTGGCCGATTTTCTTTTGCCTGCTCGCTCCGATTTACTACGTCGTGAATCTGCATGGCGGCGACAGCCCGATTTACGTTCCCGAAGTATACCCGTTCAGTCACTACAATTCCCGCTACGCTCTGGCTGCGTTGCCGCTCTGCGCCGTGCTGACAGCGGCTTTGGCCAGCCGTTGGCCGCGCCTGCGTTTTGTGCTTCCACTGCTTGCGCTGAGTTGGTTTCTATGGCACCCGATGGTCGTGAAGGATGAGGGCAAACGCAATTCGGAATCGCGTCGGGCTTGGACAGGCGAGGTCGCGGAATTGCTCAAGCGTGAGTACCAGGCCGGCACTGGAATCTGGATGCCGTTTGGCAATCTCACTGCGGTCCTTCAGGAGGCGGGCATCCCCATTGTCGAGACGATCCACCAAGGCGACAAGCTGGAATTCGACCGCAACGCCGCCCGCCCCGACCTCTTTCTCGATACCGCCTGGGTGATCGCGCAACAAGGTGACCCGGCATCGAAGGCTATGCACCGGACCTCCGGCTATGCCTGTGTGAAACTAATAGCGTTGCAATACGAACCGGTGATCGAAGTCTGGCGCCGCGTCTCTCCATGAACATCCCATTTACTAAGGCGCACGGCGCTCAAAACGACTTCTTGCTGACTTGGCTCCCCGATCTTCCGGTTGTGGATAGCCTCAATCGCCTGGCGATTCATATTTGCCATCGGCACACGGGCGTTGGGGCGGATGGTTGGTTCCTTGTCTCTCCAGGGGAGCAAGGTTGCGACATCCACATTCGCCTGTTTAACGCCGACGGAAGCGAAGTGGAAATGTCCGGCAACGGTACACGGTGCGCCGCGGCCTGGGCTCTCGAGAACGGCAAAGTGGCCGGGCCGCAAGTGAGGATCCTCACCGGTGCCGGGCCGAAGTCGATGACGCTGCTGGAGCGAGACGCCAATCGTTTTCTGTTCGAGATGGATATGGGTTCGCCGCAAGTCGCCTCGGGCGATCTGGAGACTACGCTCAAGTTGAGC
>JANXUM010000081.1 GCA_025356215.1 Bryobacter sp.
CGGCCGCCGCTCGGAGTACGCCAAGGCAGCCTTATCCCCCGCCACCTCCAATGTGCTCTTCCCCGCCACCAACGGCAGCGGCGATAGCACCTTCAAAATCTGCCGTTTCTTGTCTGTCACCAGCGTCGACTCGGCCAGCTTCAACGCCACCGGCTTGCCCGCCGCGTCCAGTTTATAGAGGCCCGCCGCCTCCGGGATGCTTGCCACAATTCGCCGCGCCTCGCGCTCAGCGGCCTCTTCTTCGGCCGCGATCTTCGTCTCCTCAGTCGACGCCTCAACCCGCGCCGACAGTTCCCGATCTGTCTTCTTCAAGTCCACCATCGCGATCGGAATCTCTTCCCAATCGCCGCGCTCAATCGAGTAGTAGCGCACCCTGTCTCCCTCAACTTTGTGCTCCCGCACCGTGTGGTGCCCACCGTCCTTCAGATAGAGACGGTAGTTTTGTGCGGCCAAGCTGGCCCATAGACAGAGCAGGATTCCTACGAGAATTCGCCTCATGCCCACAGCATACATGGGAAAATTCAAGAGTGAATTATCGAAAGCTCGGCAACACCGGGATGGAAGTCAGCGAGATCGGCTACGGTGCCTGGGGCATCGGCGGCAAACAGTGGCTGGGCGGCGACGACCAGACCAGTCTGGTGGCCTTGCGAAGGTCCATCGAACTCGGTCTCAACTTCATCGACACCGCCTTGGCCTACAACGAGGGCCACAGCGAGACTCTTGTCGGCCAAGTCGTCCGCGACACCCAAGCCAAGGTCTACGTGGCCACCAAGATCCCGCCCAAGAATCGCATCTGGCCCGCCAAGCCCGGCGTACCTGTGGAAGAAGTCTTCCCCTACGACTACGTCATCGAGTCGACCGAGACCAGCCTTAAGAACCTCGGTGTCGAGCGCATCGACCTCCAACAACTGCATGTCTGGAACCCGATCTGGTTCCTGCAAGACGAATGGCGCCGCGCCGTTGAGGAACTCAAGAAGTCCGGCAAGATCCGCGCCTTCGGTGTCTCGATCAACGACCATCAGCCCGAGTCCGCTCTCGACCTCGTCGCCAGCAACTCCGTCGACACCGTCCAGGTCATCTACAACGTCTTCGAGCAGTCGCCCGAGCGCTGGCTGTTCCCGGCCTGCCTGGCCCACAACGTCGGCGTGCTGGCCCGCGTGCCCCTCGACGAAGGCTCGCTCACCGGTACCTTAACTGCCGGAACCACCTTCGAGGAAGGGGACTTCCGCGCCTGGTACTTCCGCGAAGGGCGTCTCGACGATGTCATTCCGCGCGTCGCCGAACTCGATGCCGCCACCAGTGGCATGGCCGGCACCCTGGCCCAACGCTCGCTTCGCTTCTGCCTGTCGCACCCCGCCGTGTCGACCGCGATCCCCGGCATGCGCAGCCCCCGGTCGGTCGAGGCCAATTGCGCCGTCAGCGCGCTGGGGCCCCTCAACGCCGCCGAGTTGTCCGTGATGCGCCGCCATGTTTGGCTGAAGAACTACTATGCCTGAGAAACACTACCTGCACCAGGAAATCGAAGAGAAGTGGCACGCCCGTTGGGAGCAGACGCCAGAACTTTATAAGACTCCGGAGAACCCCGGCAAAAAGTACTACGTGCTCGAGATGCTGCCCTACCCGAGCGGCAAGCTGCACATGGGCCACGCCCGCAACTACTCGATTGGCGACGCCTTGGCGCGCTTCATGCGCATGCGTGGTTACGATGTCCTGCACCCAATGGGCTGGGACGCCTTCGGCCTGCCTGCCGAGAACGCCGCACTCAAGTCCGGCCGCCAGCCGCGTGAATGGACCCTGCAGAACATCGCCCAGATGAAGAAGGGGCTTAAGCGCCTCGGTTTCTCGCTCGATTGGGATCGCGAAATCGCCACCTGCGAGCCCGAATACTATCGCTGGAACCAATGGTTTTTCCTGCGCATGTTCGAGCGAGGCTTGGCCTATCGCAAGCAGTCGCTGGTGAACTGGTGCCCCGAATGCGCCACCGTCCTGGCCAACGAGCAAGTCGTCGATGGCTGCTGCTGGCGCCACGAACAGACCCCGGTTGAGCAGCGCAGCTTGGAACAGTGGTTCCTCAAGACTACTGCCTATGCCGAGGAACTGCTGGCCGACATGGATGGCCTGGTCGATGGCTGGCCTGAGCGCGTGCTGACGATGCAGCGCAACTGGATCGGCAAGAGCGAAGGTGCTGAAGTCGACTTCGCTCTCGAAGACGGCACCGCCAAGATCCGCGTCTTCACCACGCGCATCGATACGATCTACGGCGCAACCTGCTTGATCCTGGCCCCCGAACATCCGCTCGCCGCCCGCCTCGTCGGCGCCGGTGGCCAAGCGCAACTCAAGGCCATGGTCGACGACCAGAGCCGCAAAGACCCGAGCAATGTCGACAAGAACGGCTTCACCAGCGAGGCCTTCGCCATCAATCCGTTCAATGGCGAAAAGCTCCCGATCTGGATCGGCAACTTCGTCCTGATGGGCTATGGCACCGGCGCAATCATGGCCGTGCCCGCGCACGATGAGCGTGACTTTGAGTTCTGCACAAAGTACGGGATCCCGGTCATTCCGGTGGTGGTCGAAGACGTTCTGATCAACTCAGGCGAGTACACCGGCATGGCCGCCGATGAGGCCCGTAAGCTGATGAGCACCCGGTCTGGCGCCGAGGCCAAGACAACCTATCGCTTGAAGGATTGGGGCGTCTCCCGCCAGCGCTACTGGGGAACTCCGATTCCGATGGTGCACTGCCCAAGCTGTGGCGTGCAGCCGGTCAAGGACGAAGACCTGCCCGTGCTGTTGCCGCTTGATGTCGAGATCACCGGCGCGGGCGAGTCGCCTCTGGCGCGCCATGAGAGCTTCTGGAAGACCACTTGTCCCAAGTGTGGCGGCCCCGGTCGCCGCGAGACCGACACGATGGATACCTTCGTCGATTCGTCCTGGTACTTCTATCGCTACTGCGACCCGAAGAACGACAAGGCACCCTTCGACCCCAAAGTGGTGGCTCAGTGGTTCCCCATCGATCAGTACATTGGCGGCGTCGAGCACGCCATCCTGCATCTCATCTACTCGCGCTTCTGGACCAAGGTCATGAAGGATTTGGGGCTGATCGAGAACGCCGAACCGACCCGCAAGCTGTTCACTCAGGGCATGGTGCTCAAAGACGGCGCGAAGATGTCCAAGAGCCTCGGCAACATCGTTGACCCCGAGGTGCTGACCGCCGAGTTTGGTGCCGACACATGCCGGCTTTACGTGCTCTTCGCAGCACCGCCCGACAAAGACATGGACTGGCAGCAGACCGGCGTGGAAGGTCAGTACCGCTTCCTCGGTCGCGTCTACCGCTTTGTCACCCGCAACGTAGACCGCATGGCCGGAGCCAAGGGCGAGTTCAGCGCGGCCGATGCCAAGGCCCTGCGCAAGCTGCATCAGACCATCGGCAAGATCACTCAGGACTTCGAGCAGCGCTGGCACTTCAACACCTGCATCGCCGCGCTGATGGAGCTGACCAACGAACTCTATGCCTGCGAAGAAGGCCTGACGGCCGCGGCGCTGCCAGAGATCTTGAAGTCTCTGGTACTGCTGATGGAGCCGTTCACGCCCTTCATTGCCGAGGAGCTTTGGGAAGAATTGGGCGAAGTTGGGCCCGTCTTTAAGCAGCGCTGGCCAGATGTAAATCCGGCCTACCTCGTCGAGAACGAGATCGAGATCCCGGTTCAAGTCAATGGCAAGCTCCGCGGCAAGATTACGATTGCCACCGGCGCGACACAGGCTGAAGTTGAGGCCGCCGCCTTGGCCGACGACAAAGTTTCCAGCTTCACCGCGGGCAAGGAAGTCGCAAAAGTGATTGTCATACCGGGCAAGTTAGTTAATATCGTCGTCAAGGGTTGATGCGCTACCTAGTCCTCTTCGCGCTGTGCCTGCCGGTGTTTGCGCAGCCGAAGGGGCGTGTCTTTGTAATCAGCCTGGATGGTCTTGGCCATCAAGCCTTCACGCAAGATCCGGCGGCTTCTGAGCTGCGCACCTTGCGGGCACTGGCCGCCAGCGGTGTGCAAGGGCCGCTGCAAGCAGCCTTCCCCAGCTTGACCGCGCCCGGGCATGCCGCGCTCTTTACCGGCGCCTACGGCAACGTCAACGGCATTACGGCTAACGACATCCCCACAGGGCTGGACCAGCGCGTCAATGGCTTTCGGGCCGAGCAGCTTCGCTCGGAGATGTTCTGGTTGAAGGCGGCGCGGGCCGGAGTGAAGGTAGTCGCGGCAAACCCCACTCAAGGCTACCCCTGCAATGAGTTCAATTCAGGACCTGGCGTCGCGCTGTTCAACGGTTACCAGACTGCGGAGACGGCTCCGGCCAAGCTGCTGCGCGGCAAAGACGTTCAATGGCTGGACGCGGCACCGCTTGGCTTCGTGCCGCCCAAGAAGTCCCGACGTCCGATGAGGTACTTCGAGTACAGCTCCGGCCGCGTACGCTTCACCGGCGTCGTGTTCGCCCGCGGGCCGGGCTACGATACTGTCCGGATGACCGCCTATTCGGGCAAGCGATACGTCGACGCCGAATTGCACGAGGCGGAAACGACACCGCCTGGGCATGGCACGAAGGCACGTCCGCTGGCCCGTTACTTCAGCGAGGCGCTGCCGGTGGCCGACATCACAGCTGTCCATTTTCGGCTCTTCGAGCTGGGTGGGGACGGCCAAAGCTTCTTGCTGATGCAGAGCCAGGGCAAAGAGATCAGCCTCTGCGTCGACGGCGACGCGCAGGCGGCCAAGTTCAAAGAAAAGCTGATTGCCAGCGCGGGAGCCTTTGTTGGAAACGGGGCGGGGAACTGGTATCGCACCGACGCACTCGGCAAACGCCACACCGACGGGTTGGCTGAGAGGCGCTTGCTAGAGACGTTTGAGCTGCACGCGCGGCAGACAATGCGTCATACGCGGGCCTTGGATGCCGAGTTCAGCCCGCGACTGCTTATCGACTATCTGAGCACTGCCGACGACATGCAGCACGCCTGGTGGGGGCTGGCGGCCGGCGGGGACGCCTTCCTCGATCGCTACCGGCGCTGGGGTTTCCAGATTGTGGATTGGCGCATCGGCGAGTTGAAGCAGATGCTGCGCCCGGGCGACTCGATCGTGGCCGTCAGCGACCATGGCATGGGTGCGGTGTCCAAGGAACTGAGGGTGAACTCGCTGCTGCGCGAACTCGGCTATCGGGACCGAGTGGCGGCGCAGGATCACTTTCTCATCACTGAGCCGAGAAACAATCGAGCACTGCTTGAAGAGGTGCGGGGTAAGTTGGCTTTGTTCCGCGACAATGGCGCGGCGGTCTTTGGCGAGTGGTTCTGGCCGGATCAGGCAGGGGCGAAGTTCGGCATCGGCGGGCTGGCGGGCGGCCACCTTTACTTCGATTTGGCACCCGGGTACAAGGCGGTTAGCGACGAGAAGAAAGGGCCGATTACGGTTCTTGCCGAGCCGCACGGGGAGCATGGGCCGCTGCCGACCAGGCCGGAGCTATTGGCTTTGTTTGTCGCAAATGGGCCTAGGGTGAAGGAGCGGGCCTTGCCATTGAGAAGCGTGGACGTCGCTTCTGTATTATTATTCATACTGGGTGAATAAAAATACAATTTTGGCGACCATCGCCTCTGGCGATCTCTGTTCCGACCTGTCGATCACTGGGGCGGAGCTGCGCGCTTTGCTTCACCTCGCCGGCGAGGTGAAGCGGAACTCGGCGGAGTATGCGACGTCGTTGAACGGTCGCTATCTCGGCTTGCTATTTGAGAAGCCTTCGTTGCGGACACGGCTTACCTTTGAGTTGGCGATTAAGCAGTTGGGCGGCGACGCGGTGGCCAGCATCGGACCGATCGGCGATCGAGAGCCGGTCAAAGACATCGCTAGAAACCTGGATCGATGGACGAGCGCGATCGTGGCGCGCACCTTTCTGCAGGAAACGATCGACGAACTGGCGGAGTGGTCGAGCGTTCCAGTGATCAACGCGCTCAGCGACATGTACCATCCCTGCCAGAGCTTTGCGGATTTGCTGACCATCGAGGAGCGTTTTCAGAGCTTGGCGGGCCTCAAGCTGTGCTTTGTCGGCGATGGGAACAATGTGGCGCACTCGCTGTTGCTCAACGGCGCACGAATGGGAATGAAGGTCAGCATCGCTTGCCCGACGGGCTATGAGCCGGACGCGAAGGTGTTAGCGCAGGCCGAGGCGTTTGCTTGCGAAAGCGGCGGCGCGGTGAGCGTGACAAACGATCCGGCAGAGGGAGTACGCGCGGCGCAGGTGGTCTACACGGACGTCTGGACTAGCATGGGACAAGAGTCGGAGGCGGCGCGCCGAGCTGCGGAATTCGCGCCGTTTCAAGTCAATGGCGGTCTGATGAGCGCGGCGTCGCGCGAGGCGATCTTCCTGCATTGTCTGCCCGCCAAGCGCGACCAGGAGGTGACCGACGCGGTGATTGAGTCGCCGCAGTCGCTGGTGTTTGACCAAGCCGAAAACCGGCTTCATGCGCAGAAGGCGCTGTTGTTGATGTTGCTGGCCTAGGATAATTGGAAGCTATGCAAGACAAGCTTTACGGGGGCCGCTTTGAAGGCGGACAGGACAAGTTTTTCGAGAAGTTTAGCGAGTCGCTGCATTTCGACAAGCGCCTCTTCTCGGTGGACATCGCGGGATCGCAGGCTTTTGCTCGGGCGCTGGAGAGTGTCGGCATCCTGAGCGCGGAGGAGCGTGGCACCATCGTTCACGCTTTCGGTGAGATCGCTGTCGAAGGGCGCGCGCCCGGCTATTTCGATGGGGCGACGGATGAGGACGTCCACTCGTTTGTGATCCGGAAGTTGAAAGAGAAGGCGGGCGCGGTGGCTGACAAGATCCACACCGGGCGCAGTCGGAACGAACAGGTGTCGCTCGATACCCGGCTGTGGCTGCGTGGGGCGATCGAGGAGACGATCGACGCCGCCAAAGCTTTGATGGGCGGGTTGTTGGAGTTGGCGGAGAAGTATCCGAGCGCGGCGGTGCCCGGCTATACCCACATGCGGCGGGCGCAGGCGGTGTTGTGGCCGCACTACTTGCTGGCCTACTTTGAAATGTTTACGCGCGATGTGGAGCGGCTGCGGCAGGCCCATGCGCGCGTGAACGTGTTGCCGTTGGGCAGCGGGGCGCTGGCAGGCAGCGCGTTTCCATTTGACCGCGAGGCGATCGCGGCGGACCTTGGCTTTGCCGCGATCACACGCAATTCGATGGACGTCTCGGGGGACCGCGATTTTGCACTGGACTACATGCATGCCGCGAACCTGACGATGCTGCACCTGTCGCGTTTGGCCGAGGATTGGATCCTCTATTCCAGCGAGGAGTTTGGGTGGCTCGAGTTAAGCGACGGGGTGAGCTCCGGGTCGAGCTTGATGCCGCAGAAGAAGAATCCCGACTCCCTGGAACTGATCCGCGGCAAGTGCGGACGGGTGTTTGGAGCGTACTCGGCTTTGTTTGTCACGATGAAGGGTTTGCCGATGACTTACAACCGGGACATGCAGGAAGACAAGGAGCCATTGTTTGAGGCGGCGGACCAGACGATCGCGTGTCTGCGCATGGCGGCGATCGTGGCGCAACAGGTGACGTTGAATCCATCGGTGCCGGAAAAGGCAAGCGCGGAATCGTGGGTAGTGGCAACGGACATCGCCGAGGCGCTGTCGCGCGCCGGGCTGCCCTTCCACCAGTCGCATAAGCTCGCAGGTCGGTTGGTGTTGCACGGGATCAAGAGCGGTAAGAACCCAGCAGAGTTTACAGCGGCTGAGCTAGCCGAGTTCGACCCCCATTTCACAACCGACTTCGTTGGGATCTTGCGTGATCCCCGCAACGGCATGGCGACGCGGACTGTCCCCGGCGGGACAGCTCCCTCTAGCGTGGCTCGGGCCTTAGGCGAGGCCAAGGAACGCATTGGGAGCCTATGAACAAGGTAGAGCGCCAGCACCAAATCCTAAAGCTGATCCGCGACGGTGAGGTTCACACTCAGGACCAGTTGGCGCAGATGTTGAAGGGGCGGGGGATTGAGGCGACGCAGGTAACCTTATCGCGCGACGTTCGTGAGCTTCAGTTGGTGAAGACTGCGGCTGGCTATGCTGAGTTGGGGCGGGGGGCACCCGGTTTTCTGTCGATGGCGCGGGAGTTCATGACCTCGGCAGTGGCGGCGCAGAATCTGGTTGTGATCCGGACCTCACCGGGCCACGCGATGTCGTTGGCCATTGCGCTCGATTCGGAGCAATCGTCACAAGCGTTGGGGACGATCGCCGGGGACGACACGATTTTCGTGGCGATGGCGGACGCCGCGCAGGCGACCGAGTTTGCGGGGGAATTACAGCGCGCGGTGTTTAGCTCTTAGCGCCGCCGTTTGAATAGCGTCAGGCTGCACAGAAAACTTCCAGCCGCACCGGCCGCCAATGCCCCCACCCAGCGGAATTGCTCTCCGTCGGCGAACTTGTAGGGGCTCCAGAAAAAGCCGTAGATCATCAGCACAAAGAAGACCAGGGCGATGACCGGTAGTAGAGCGCGGAACCAACCGAAGAAGGCCAAAAGTACGCTCGCGCCGCCCAACACTCCCAGAGTCAGCATCGCAATCGAGAGGTCTTTGCCGGTCCAGATGAAGGTGTCAATCTTCCAATTGTGCTGGTCGGAGATGAAAGCGACGACGCCTACTCCGCCCAAAAAGACCGAAATGAGCAAGGTGAACAAGTAGCTGTAAAAACGCATCAAGGCGTGGATGATCTTCATGGGACGATGTTTCGCGAAAGACCCATCTTAGCCCATACACAGCTTCTTCATCCGCGAAGCCGCCTCGGCAAGGTTTTCACGGCTGTTTGCGTAGCTGAATCGCAGGTAGCCCTCGCCATATTCGCCAAAGGCGGTGCCGGCCAGTGCCGCGACGCCCGCTTCGTTCAGGAGCCGATCTGCGAGCTCTTCGCTGCGCATCCCGGTGCCGGTAATGTTGGGAAAGGCGTAAAAGGCTCCATTCGGGATCCGGCATTTGACGCCGGGGATGTCATTCAAGAGCCCGACAAACAAGCTCCTGCGCTCGCGGAACTCAGCCATCATTGCGTCCACCGGTGCCTGGTCGCCGCGCAAGGCCTCAAGCCCGGCGCGTTGCACCATGCTTGCCGTACAACTGACGGCGTTCACCAAGAGCTTTTGCATTGCGTCCACGAGCCAGGCGGGCATCACGCCGTAGCCTAGTCTCCAGCCCGTCATGGCGTAGGTTTTGGAGAAGCCGTCGAGCAGGATTGTGCGCTCCTTCATGCCGGGCTCGCTCAGCACCGAGCGAGGTGCGTCGTCGAAATACATGCGTGAGTAGATCTCGTCGGAGAAGACGTAGAAATCGTGCTCGACGGCTAGCCGCGCAATCTCGCGAATGTCTTCGGGAGGGATCACGCCCCCGGTGGGATTGGCCGGCGAATTCAGGATCAGGAGTTTAGTGCGCGGCGTGATGCTGTCACGTAGCCTTTGCATGTCGAAGCTGAAATCGTTGGCCTCGACAAGCGGGATTGAGATCGGTGTCGCTCCGGCGAAGCGCACGGCGCTAGCGTAGGTGGGAAAACTCGGATTCGGCAAGATCACCTCGTCCCCGGCCTCGACCAGGGCGAGGATCGGGAAGAAGATCATGGGCTTGCCGCCGGGTACCACACAGACTTCAGAGGCGTCAATGGAGACGCCCCGAGTGGCTGAAATATGCGCCGCGATCGCATTGCGGAAATCCTCGTAGCCCATCGTCGGGCCGTAGTGGGTCCAGCCGTCGTCCAAGGCTTTCTTGCCCGCTTCAATCACATTTGCCGGGGTGTCGAAATCAGGCTCTCCAATCTCAAGGTGGATGATGTGTTTGCCTTGAGCTTCGAGGGCGCGCGCCTTTTGGAGGACGGAGAAGGCACCCTCAAGCTGCAAGGCGTCGATCCGCGAGGCGGCCTTCACTTGGCTCCCCATAGGCCAGCGGCATTCTTCTCCACGCGGTCGCCGATGGCGACCCGAGCACCGGAGATTCTGACCATTTCGCGGCTGTGATCTTCGAATTCAACGATGGCGATCTGGTAAGGTGCCTCGGCGGCAAAGCGCTCTGGCGCGGAATGAATCACCGTCTCTGTGTAAACGATTGCGTGTTGCATCAATTAGACCTTCTTGAGGATTGTAACCACGCTGGTGGCTCCGCTGCCGCCCAGATTCTGGGCGAGGGCGTGGTTGGCGCGGGAGACCTGCCGCGCACCGGCCGACCCGCGCATCTGGATCACGAGATCGCAGAGCTGCGCGACGCCGGTTGCGCCGATGGGATGACCTTTAGCCTTCAGGCCGCCGGAGGTGTTGACGGGTAGCGCTCCGCCGATCGCGGTGGCTCCACTGGCGACCCATGGCCCGCTCTCGCCAGGCTCGATGAAGCCGAGGTCCTCCATCGCGATGAGTTCGGCGATGGTGAAACAGTCGTGGACCTCGGCGAGGTCGATGTCCTTTGGGCCCATGCCAGCTTGAGCATAGGCGCGGGCCGCGGCGGCGCGAGTGGCCGAGAAGGTGGTGATGTCAGTCTTATCAGCCAGCGCGACGGGGCCTGAAGCTTGGGCAGCGGCTGCCACCGCGATGGGCGAGGGGGCCGCCGTGATCAGAATAGCGGCCGCGCCGTCGCTGACCAATGAACAGTCGTAAATGGTAAGAGGATCGGCGACGGGCTTGCCGCCGAGGGCCTGCTCGAGGCTGATTACTTTTTTCATGTGTGCCTGCGGATTGAGGCTTGCGTTGTAGTGATTCTTGACGGCCACGGCCGCCAATTGCTCTCGCGTCGTACCGTATTGGTGCATGTGACGCCGGGCGACCATTGCGAAGATTCCCGGGAAAGTGGCGCCGACGCTGGATTCAGTCAGGGCGTCGCCTGCGCCGGCCAGAATGTCGGTCACCTTGGCGGTGTTTTGCGAGGTCATCTTTTCTACGCCGCAGACGAGCACAGTCTCGTAGAGCCCGCTGGCAACGGCTTGCCACGCGTGGAAGAAGGCGCTGCCGCCGGAGGCGCAGGCGGCCTCAAAGCGGGTGGCGGGGACGCCGGCGATGCCCGCCGCGCCCGCCACGTAGGGTGCCAAGTGGTTCTGATTGGTGAACGAAGGGCCGTCGAAATTTCCGAGGTAGAAAGCCTCAACATCGGCCGGAGTCCGTCCGGCGTCGGCCAGACAAGCCGCGATGGATTCGACCGCCATATCCCTGAGCCCCCGGTCTGGAAATGCGCCGAACGCCGTCTTTCCGATTCCGCCGACGTAGACGCTTCTCATATAATTCAATCGTAGACCCGTTTGAGGTTTTGCACGATTTTGACCCCCGCATCGTCTGTCTCTTGTAGATGAAGCTTGCGGCAACGGAATTTACAGAACGGCAACTCATGTCGGCACCTTCCGCTCCCAATTCGACTCCGACTCCGTCCGAACGGGAAATACAGGACCGCTTTGTCCGCGACAATCTTCGCCGTGTCTTCTCTATTATTTATCGAATCGTTGGCAATGTAGCCGACGCGCAGGACCTGACACAGGAAACGTTCATCAAGGCGCTGCAGCGCAAAGATCAATTGAAAGACGCGCAGAAGAGTGCTCAGTGGCTGGGACGGGTTGCCAGCAATACCGCTATCGATTTCCTACGCCGCAAGGGCCGGGTAAACTTTACGGAAATCGATTCACTAGCTGAGCCGTTGCCCGATCCGGTGAACCGCCGGGCCGATGTTGAGATGTTGCGCAGCGAAGAAGCCGGGCGTCTGGACCGATGCCTTGGCACGCTGAGCGTGCGCGAGCGCACCGCCTTGGTGTTGCGCGACGTTGAGGACATGCCAGCCCATGAAGTGGCCAAGGTGCTGGGTTGTTCGCCGGCAACGGTCCGCTCGCATATCGCCAATGCCCGCACGAAATTTCGCGCCGCATTTGCGATGGGAAAGGAGGCGTTGTGAAGCAATTCAGGTTGAACGAGCATCTGAGCGCGCGGGAAGCCGCTCTTGCCTCCAGCGGGGATTTACCCGTCGTAGGTCGATTGCTCACCCGCGCCCATTGCATTTTGTGTGTGGAATGCGCCGCCAACGTGGCGGCCTACAAAGAGGACCATGCGCGAGTTCGTGCAATCGTTCCCGACTTTGAGCTTCCGCGCGCAATGAATTGGAATGCGCTGGAACGCGAGATGTTTGCGAATATCCGTTTGGGCGCGGACATCAACGAGATTGGCGAGAGTTACGAGTCTGTCCAAGCCAGCCCGCACCTGAGTTGGCGCGCTGCCATCGCCATCGGTGCCATGGTTGCGACGGTGATGACGGGGTGGTTCCTGGCTGGGCCACGCGGCAATTCGTACATGCAGATGAATCAGCCACCGGCGCCGATCGCGCAAGTGCGGAGTGGCTCAATGCTCCTTAAGGGAGACCAGGGCGGCGTCGGCGTGGAAAGTCGCGGATCGGGATTCATCCTGCGCGGACCGGCATCGCAGCCATCCCGTGTTGAGGTGAGCTTGGAAGGCAGCGTTCGCCGGTCGTCCGTGGACAACGAATCGGGACAAATCACAGTGAGCCAGATCTATGTGGATTAGGGGGTTATTGACGGCTTCGCTGGGCATGGCCGCGCTAAGCGCGCAGGACAGCCTGCGGGTGAACTTTCCGCCCGATGCGCCGGTGGCTGTGATCAGTTCCAACTGGGGCGAATCCCGGGCGGCGGCACGTGGCGGCGCGCTTGTGGTTGATCTGCGAACCACGTTGAAACTCAAGAACAGCTCTCGACTCCGGTTGCGCGGGATCAGCCTGCAGGTAGCGTCGCAAGAAGTGGCCGCCGGGGGCAGAGCCAGTGTGTCCGTTCCCAGTCTCGATGTTTACCCGGGTCAAGAGTTTCCGGTTAAGATCGACCTGCGCCTGCTGCAGCCGAATGCCGCTGCGGGTGCCGCCGTTGTGCAGGTGCAATTGGACGGCGTGCTGTTTGAAGACCTTTCGTTCTTTGGCCCCAACCGCCTGGGCAGTCGGCGCCAGTTGATCGCCTGGGAGCTGGAAGCCCGGCGCGACCGCCAACACCTGAAGCAGATTCTCGCCAAAGGGGGCGAAGACGGATTGCGACGATCCGTCCTGGAAATTCTGGCGCAGGACCAAGCCCGTCCCAAGCTGGATGTCCGCTTAGCGCGCGCCCCGGCTAGTTTCCCGAACGAGCACCAGATTGAAGTTGCCTTCCTGCGCCAAGCCGATCTGCCGGTGCAAGCGATGGGGGGCGTAGTGATGGCAAGCGGAAATGAACTCCGCATCCCGAAGCTCTACTTTGAGAATCGCGATAAGCGCGAAGTGCGTTCGATCGAATTGGGTTTGCTTGTTCGCGACGCCGAGGGGCGTGAGTTCTCAGCCGGGTCGCTGCCGGCGCCGCTGTCGATGAAATCCAACGCGGCGGGCAGCGTTCAGCCCACGGCCAGCCTGCAGCTAAACCGCGCCCAAGGCCTTCCGCTCAGGGTGGAAAGTGTCAGCGGCTTTGTGCAGCAGGTGGAATTCACTAACGGCGATGTTTGGGTGCCGCCGAATTCTTTCCGTGACGAAGCGCGCTTGCTGAAGCTGGTGCCCGGCAGCGTTGAGGAGCAGCGGCTGAGTGATATTTACCGTCGGCGCGGGATGGCCGCGCTGCTTGAAGAGCTCCACAAACCATGACGCTTGCCGATGCGCTGGGGCATGCCCCGGAAGAGCTTTCACCCAAGTTACGGTCGCTGGTTGACGGGTATTGGGTGGGTCTGGAGTTGTACGATATTCATCGGCTGCCACTGCGAAAAATCGCGGCCATCGGGGAATCGGCCGCCGCAGTTTTTAGCTCACTCGGCGCCAAAGGGCTGGACCCCACGCACTTTGAAGCCGTTCAGATGCACGGCCAGTTCTGAAGTCGCGGATAATGGATGTTTGGACCTTGAAAAAACGCTTCTCCGCAAAGTAGGAGAAGCCGTAACAAAATTCCGGATGATCCGCGAAGGCGACCGGGTGGCCGTCGGTGTGTCGGGGGGCAAAGACTCGGTTACGCTGCTTGAGGCCTTGCTTGCATTGCAGCGGCGCGCACCGATCCAGTTCTCGGTATGCGCTTTCACGATTGAGCAGGGCAAGTTTCTGGCGCCGATCCTTCCTTATGGCGAGTGGCTGAGAGCCCGCGGCATCGAGTGGCATCACTTTGAAGACCCGCCGAGTTTGCGCCTCTTGGATGAGCAGCCGGATCACGGCTGCGACCTGTGTTCGCGCTTTCGTCGTCGCGCCGTGTATGAGGTGTGCAAAGGTCTGGACGTGAATGTAATTGCGCTTGGCCACACGGCGGACGACTTTTGCGAATCGTTTCTGCGAAACGCGATGTTTACCGGCGCTCTCAGCTCTTTGCCACCAATCACGTACTCGAAGAATAAAGATTTCCGGTTGATTCGGCCCTTGGTTTATGTGCAGGAATCGTTAACGACGGAGTACGCTCGCGGCTTGGGCTGCCCGGTGATCCCTTGCGGGTGTTCTCAGAAGACGGGGACCGTGCGCCGCAGCGTGCGGGACTTCTTTACCGAGATGGAGCAGGAGCACCCACGGCTGAAGGAGTCGATGCTCAGCGCGATGGGCAACATTAAGACGCAGCGATTGCTGGACAGCCGCTATCTTGACCCGGACGTGGACGATGAGACTGAGCCGGTTGGCACGAATGCCGCCACGCCGTTTCATATTTTCCAAGAATCGTAATCGTACTGTCATTTAATGACAGCGTTGTAATGAGAGACTAGGAGTCGCCTTATGCGCCTCCTACCACGCGAAGAAAAGTTCTTCGATCAGTTTGAAGCTCAAGCGGCTTTGATCCTCAAGGCTTCCTCAGTGTTGGCGGAAGCTTGTCACAAGGGGCCTGAGCGGTTGGCCGCCGCAGCCGTGCGGGTAGACGAAATTGAGCGCGAAGGCGATGTGATCGTCCGCGAAATTTTCACCCGCCTCAACCAGACATTCATCACTCCGCTTGACCCTGAAGACATTCATCAGTTGGCGTCGTGCCTGGACGATTGCATCGACATCATTGAGGACGTCGCGCACTGCCTGGACGCCTACGAAATCGCGCCGATTCCGGAGCCGATTCCGGCGTTCTGCGACTTGCTCGAAAGCTGCGCCAAGTCCCTGGCGCTGGCCTTTGCCGCTTTGAGCAATGACAAGCCAGTGCTGCAATTTTGCCATCAGGTGGATGTGCTGGAGGATCAGGCCGACACGGTTCACCGCAAGGCGGTAGCGGAGCTGTTCAAGACCGGCGACGCGATCCGTGTCATGAAGCTTAAAGAGATCCTCGACCTGCTTGAAGCCGCCACCGACGCCTGTGCCGACGTGTGCGATGTTTTACAAACCGTCATGATCAAGAACGGTTAGCCTCGCGCCATGAGTGAGACTCTGATCCTCGTCGTTATCATCGTCGCCGTGGCGCTGGTCTTCGATTACATCAATGGGTTCCACGACGCCGCCAATTCAGTGGCAACAATCGTCGCGACACGCGTGCTGACTCCATTCCAAGCCGTGCTTTGGGCGGCATTCTTCAACTTCATCGCCGCCGTGCCGCTGTTGATTTCCGGCAATGCGAGCGTGGCTAAAACGGTTGGCTCGGGGATGGTGGAGCTGAAGTACGTTACGCCGCTGGTGATCCTGGCCGGGTTACTGGGGGCGATCGCCTGGGACTTGATCACTTGGTGGCTGGGCTTGCCGACCAGTTCTTCGCATGCGCTCATTGGCGGCTATGCGGGCGCGGCGATGGTGCGGGTGATGATTGAAGAGGGAGTGACGAACGGGTTTAAGGCGATTGTTTTTGCCGGCTGGGCCAAGACGCTGATCTTCATCGTCGTGGCTCCGATCCTGGGGATGGCGCTGGCGTATCTGCTGATGATCATCGTTTACTGGAGCTTTCGCAAGTCCACACCGTATTCGATGGATCTGTGGTTCCGGCGGCTGCAACTGCTGTCGGCGGCTTTGTTCAGCTACGCACACGGCGCCAATGACGCGCAGAAGACGATGGGCATCATAGCCGGTGTGCTGGTGGCGGCGGGCTACCTGGATCGATTCCGAATTGACAGTTGGGTTGTGCTGGCGGCGCATACGGCGATCGCGTTGGGGACGATGACGGGGGGCTGGCGGATTATCCGGACGATGGGATCGAGATTGACGCGTTTGAAGCCGCGCGGCGGCTTTTGCGCGGAGACGGCCGGGGCGATGGCGATTCTGTTTCCAACTTACCTTGGCATTCCAGTTTCGACGACTCATGTAATCACCGGCGCCATTGCGGGTGTGGGTGCGATACGCAGGCCGAAGTCCGTGCGTTGGGCGCTGGCCACCAATATCGTTTGGGCCTGGGTATTGACGTTGCCCGCGTCAGCCTGCGTCGCGGGGCTGTTCATGGCCCTGATTCATGTCGTCGCCGGACATTCTTAAATTGCTTTGTTAGAAATCGCGCGCGGCAGCGATTGCCGTCGTTGTGGGAGCACCGCAGACCATTAGCACGGATCGCCTTTACACCGACGCTGCGGGATTTGTTGCAGGACATGCATGTCCAGTTGTGGCGCAGCTTTCAGCGCTTTGACGGGCGCTTGGGGCCGGGGTGAGCCGCGACCTTGAGCAACTGGCGGCGCTGATCCAACAGCATAGGTCATCGGACCGACAGGTGATCGGTTGCTATCTGGCGGACCTGGGCGCGGCGGCGCGTGTTGTTTGCGCGATCACTGACGTGGTCGATCGCGCAAACAACGTTCTACCCATTGTGTTGCTGGCGCTGATCTGGACCTTGGCTGTGCTGGTTATGCGAAGCCGGCGGCTGAGTGAGATGCGCAGCGAATCGCAGAGCCTGGGCTAGGCCCAGGGATCGTAAGTTCCAACGTTCCAGATGTGACCTTCGGGATCGCGGCAAGTAAAGGCGCGACCGCCGTAGTCCTTGTCTTCGATGTCGAGCAGCATCTCGGCCCCGGCCGCCTTGGCCATTCCGTACACCGCGTCGCAATCGGAAACGATCAGGCAGGGCGATTGGGTCTCCGCGCCGATGTCGCTCGGTTGCCGGATCATTGCGCTATACGGGGTGCCTTCAACGACCGGACCGATCATCACCATCCCGTTGCCGAAACTGAGTTGGGCGTGCATCACCGTCCCGTCCGGGTTGGCGAATACGGCATGCTCTTTGAAGCCGAAAGCGCGGCATAGCCACTTTACCGCCGCCGCCGGGTCTTTGTAGTTCAGAGCCGGGATCACCGTCGATTTGCAATCTTTGGCAAAGTTCATTTGAGGGTTCTAGAAGATCTTTGAGGTGATCGCGCCTTCGCTGGCCGGGCCGACGGTCTTGATGTACTTGGCGAATACGCCGGACTTGTACTTGGGTTCGGGGGCGGTCCACTTGGCCTTTCGCGCGGCCAGGATTGCCGGGTCGACTTCGAGATCGATGATGCGATTGGCGATGTCGATGTTGATGATGTCGCCGTTCTCGACGAAAGCGATCGGGCCGCCGTCCACCGCCTCTGGCGTGACGTGGCCGACCATGAAGCCGCGGGTGGCTCCGCTGAAGCGGCCGTCGGTGAGAAGGGCGGTGCTGTCGCCCAGGCCCGCGCCCATAACGGCACCGGTGACGCCGAGCATCTCGCGCATGCCGGGGCCGCCTTTGGGCCCTTCGTAACGAATCACGAGGATATCGCCAGCAACGATCTGACCGGTGGTGACGGCTTTCATCGCGTCTTCTTCACGCTCGAAGACCTTGGCCGGGCCACGTTGGCCTTTGCGCTCGATGCCGGTGACCTTGATGACGCAGCCGTCGGGGGAAAGGGAGCCGCGCAGGATCACCAGGCCGCCCGACTTCTTGATCGGGTTGGTGGTGGGTTGGATGACTTCTTGACCTGGCGTTGGCACGGCCTTCATCGCTTCTTCGCCAAATGTTTTGCCGGTAACCGTCATTGCAGAGCCGTCGACGAAGCCGCCTTCCAGGAGGAACTTGGCGACGACAGGGATGCCGCCGGCGGTGTGGACGTCAGCGGCAGTGAAGCGACCGGCGGGCTTGAGATTGCTGAGGAGCGGGGTCTTCTCGCTGATGCGCTGGAAGTCGTCGATGTGGAGCGGGACGTCGGCCTCCTGAGCCATGGCGAGCAAGTGGAGTACGGCGTTGGTGGAGCCGCCGGTGGCGGCGACGCTGGCGATGGCGTTCTCGAAGGCGGCGCGGGTGCAGATGTCGCGTGGTTTCAGGTCGGCGCGGACAGCGTCGACGATGATGCCGCCGCAGCGACGAGCGACTTCGTCTTTTTCGGGGTCCACTTGCGGGGTGCTGCCCGTGTACATGGGCGCGAGGCCGATCAGTTCCATCACGGTCGCCATCGTATTTGCTGTGAACTGACCACCACAGGCACCGGCACCGGGGCAGGCCTTGTTCTCGATGTCGAGGAGTTCGGCGTCGCTGATCTTGCCAGCGGCGTTGGCCCCGACGGCTTCAAAGACATCCTGCAGTGTGATGTCGATACCGTTGCGCTTGCCGGGCATGATGGTGCCGCCGTAGAGGATGACGCCGGGGACGTTGAGCCGCAGCAGGGCCATGGCCGCGCCGGGGATGGTTTTGTCGCAGGCGACGAGAGCGATGATGCCGTCGAACATGTAGCCGCGCGCACAGAGTTCGATCGAATCGGCGATGAGGTCGCGGCTGACGAGGCTGGCCTTCATCCCTTCGGTGCCCATGGTGACGCCGTCGCTGATGGCGATCGTGTTGAATTCCATGGGGGTGCCGCCGGCGGCGCGGATGCCTTCCTTGACTTTGACGGCCAGGTCGCGCAGGTTGTAATTGCAAGGCATCGTCTCGATCCAGGTGTTGGCGATTCCGATGATCGGCTTGCGCAGGTCTTCGTCGGTGAAGCCGATGGCCTTCAACATCGAGCGCGCCGGCGCGCGGTCCCGGCCCTGAGTGATCGTGTAGCTCTTGAGATTCATAAACTCCTCATTCTATCAATCGCAAGGGCCTCTGCCGCATGCGAGAATTGAGGTTTCCCTAACGAAATATGAGAATTTTGGCGATCCACGCTCATCCTGACGATGTTGAGATTCTTGCGGGCGGCTCGCTGGCGCTGTTGGCGCGGGTTGGCGTATCGCTAACCGTCTGTACGATGACACCCGGAGACTGCGGCTCGGCGGAGATGGGCCCCGAAGACATCGCCGCCGTGAGGCGCATGGAGGCCGCCACGGCTGCCGCGATGTTGGGCGCCGATTCCATTTGCGGCGAGTTTCGTGACATGGCGATCTTTAATGACGACGCCGGTCGGCGGCGCGTCACGCAGATTTTGCGCGAGGCGCGACCGGACATAGTGATCACGGCGAACCACCCCGATTATCATTGCGACCACGAGGCGACGCACGCTTTGGTCCGCGACGCTTGCTTTGGTGCCAGCGCACCCAATTATGACCGAGGTGCGCATGCGCCGCTCGACAAGATCCCGCATTTGTATTTTATGGATTCCACCGACGGCATCGATCGCGATGGCCAGATTTTGCGGCCCGAGTTTCTTGTCGATGTGGCGGAAGTTATCGACATGAAACGCGCACTGGTGGGTTGCCACGAATCGCAGCGCAACTGGCTGCGCAAGCAACACGGCATCGACGACTATGTCGAGAAGAGCATCCAGTGGACCGCCAATCGGGGCAAGTTGGCGGGGCTGGCTTTTGCCGAAGGATTTCGCCAGTATCATGGCCACCCTTATCCGCAGTCGCCGTTGTTACAAGAAATCTTTGAAGAACTTACTACTTTGGCCGCATTATGAACCACACCCATACCGATAAACGAACTGTAGTTACCAAGCGCGTTGACGAGTGCGACAGCATGCATGAGGTTTTCATGCACTGCCTGCCAGCCTTTGGCGGTGCATTTTTGCGGCGCGTCTACACGATCCTCGATACGGCCATCGGCATGGGCTGCCCGTTTACGCTTTCGATCGCGGGGCCGATTACGGTTAGCGGCCAGCATCAGACTTGGCTGGTGCCGCTGCTGGAGACGGGGTGGGTGGCGTATTTGTCCACCACCGACGCTGTTTGCTATCACGACGGGCATCGCAGCCTGAACGGGCATCGCGACCCTGTACACGAGGTGCCGATCTTTGGCGACGACGCCGCGCTGCGGGATGAGAAGACAATCCGCGTAACCGACATGGCATTTGACGAGGATGTGCTGCTGGATCAGGATCGCTTTTTGACGGCGATGCTGCAGCGGCCCGAGTTTCAACGGAAGATGACTGGGACGGAAATGCGGAATTTGCTGGGCCGGTTCTATGCGGCGCAAGAAAAGGCGAACGGGATTGGCGAGGGGTTGTTGGCGGCGTGCGAGCGGCTGGCGATTCCGATCTTTGTGGGCGCGCCGGGGGACGGCAGCGTGTTCCTGAATTCGATGAAGCTGTGGGCGATGAAGAAGGCGGGGCTGATTGAGGAGTACGACTTCGATCTCGACATTCATGGCGAAGTGTTTGAGGCTTGCGCCTATCACTATTGGGGATTGTTTCAGAACCCGGTGCAGGCGTTGGCGACGCTGATCCTGGGTGGGGGAGTGCCGAAGAATTACAACTTACAACCGGAGCCGGCGCTAGGACAGATCCTGGGGTTGCCCAATGTGCGGGGGTATAACTTCGATGTGCAGATTGTGACGGCGCCGGTGACCGATGGTTCTCTGTCGAGTTGTTTTCCGGCAGAGGCTGTAACTTGGGGCAAGGTAGACAAAGATACTTACATGGAGGCGACCGAGAGCTTACAGGCGGATTACTCGATCGTGATGCCGTTTATTGTCAAGGCGCTGCTGGACAATCGCGCCTACTATGCGAAGAAGGCGGCGGAGGTGGGCGAGGCGCATTTATTTGAGCAGAACCCGAAGGCGCGGGGTTATCTGCGACCGCGGGCGGGGTACCGGCTGTACGAGAAACGCGACGAGCTGGTTGGCACTTTGACGAGCGCCGTTCAGCTTAATCATGAGTGGCTGCAAGAAGGGTTGACTTACCCGCTGGCGCTGCGCTAGGCAGTGAATGCCTAAAGACTTGATCGATCCGGGTTGAGGCGGTCAATGTCGAGCAAGGTGTTCATCAACTGCGACCCCAGCTCGTGGACAAGCTTGCGAGCAAGAGCAAGGCCTTCCGGTGTTTCGTCCACGGTCCCGTGACGGAAAACCCTCCTAAACTGCATTAGCCAGATCAACGGCTGCTCTTTGAGAACTGGCGAGGCGGCGAGAAAAGCGATGTATGACGAGACCGTGGACTCGAGCTGGCCTGATTTGATCGGGGTGATAGCGATTAACGCAGAGTAGCAGTTGCTTGTCTTGATAAATGCGCCCAAGCGGTCTTTGTCGTCCTCCTTGGCGATCTCTTCCAGGCGTCTCAGATATTTTTCGGCTCGATCCCGCCAGGCAACCGTCATACGCTCCGCCAGGGGCAGGATATCCGCCATGCCGTCGGCGCGCTGCCCAGAGGCGACGGCTCCGCCGGGCTCAATTGGGCCGAATCTTAGCGCCCCGTAGCTCCTGAGCATTTCCATCACCCGGGGATCGCTACGAAAGTAAGGGAAGTCGGGCTTGCCCGCGTCAATGCTTCTGGGCTCGACCGCCGCCAGAGCGGCAAAAGCTTCCAAGATATCCGGAGGAATCGAGAGCGATTCGAACTGTGCTTGCCATTCCTTAAGTCGCGCCGCGACATCCGTCGCCTTTACGTCGGCGCAACGCGCGGCATCCAGCGCGCCGCGGTTGTAGCCTATGTAAGCCCGCCAAAGTTGCTCTGTGGACTTGCCCACCGACTGGGCTTTCTGCGCGAGCGCTATCAGCGAAAGGGTGACGTCATTGCCTGAGGCCCACCACGAGCGGAATGAGGGATTGAGTTTTGAGATATCGAGGCTGAGACGATCAAGTCCGAGTTCGAACAGATCTTTCTGAGCGCTCAGCGCCGCCAATTCTTGAGCGACGGGTGCGATTTGGGATTCGTGCAGTGCGCCGAGGTGAGACGCCAGCCAATGATCGGCCATTTCGCGCACCTTGGGTTTGGGAGACTTTTGCAAATCCCGATAGAGGCGGGTGAGGGTTTCAAAGTAGCGCTTGGGACGTGGCATTAGGGCATCTGCACAAGTTAAGGCGGGCCGCGGGATTTGAATCGAATCGAATAACTCCACGGCGTGCTCGACGTTGCGGGTTTTCATCGATTCCACAACCCGCAGCCGAAGAGTGAGCTGGTCCCCCATGCCACTCGACTGGGCGATGGCGGCCGGCACACTTTCGCCCAGCGCCAGATACTCGGGGAGCATGCCTCGCATTGTGGCCGTAACACTGGCGCGCCCGGCAGTCAGAAAGGCTCCATCGAGCGTTGCTACGACGGAGTCCGAAGGGATCTTCCCCGCTTCAACCAGAAGCAGCAAGGAGTCCGCCTCGAACTCCGGCGGTAACGAAGCCAAGCGCTGGATTAGGTTTTCCAGTTCTTTGTCGGCTTTGGCTTTGCCGGGCAGAGTCGGGGCGCCTTGCCCGAAAGCGCTGTAAGTGAGGAGGACGAGGCAAAATACCGCTCTCATGCTGGCGATGATACTACGGCAGTAACTCCGAAACCATGGTCGCACCGTTCATTTGTGGCATGATCGCCGACATCTTGACGGCCTTGCGCGAATCCTTGGCGACCCAGATCGTAGTCTTCTCCGAACCGCCTTCGGCGGAGAGAATTTCGACTTTGAAGCAATCGAAGGTACCGGCAGGCACTGTTACACTCTCGGTGCCGGTGACCTTTAACTCCAGTAATTTGCCCTTCTGCTTCTGCATATCGAAGTTGCGGTAGGTGAGCGTGTAGCCTTCCGCCAGCGGGAGCGCCGCGATGCTTTGTTGCGCGCCGGCCGCGTCGGCGAAGACGTCTCCACCCACGTCGGCGGCGATTGGGCGGTCTTGGCCATTCATCGCCAGTTTTCCGGTTGCTTTGCCGCCTTCAAATACGATTTCAATTAGCGCTGGGCCTTGCTGGATGTTGCGCTTCTTTACCGCCAAACTGGCCTTGTCCAGAATTGACGAATCGGTGGCCGACCCCATCGGCGTTTCCATCATATCGGTGGCGACCCAGGTGGCTCCGTCGTCTTTGACCGTCGTTACGAGCTTGATCGCGATCTCCTGGCCGGCCATCGAGATCTTGCCTTGATACTTGTAAGTGCCGGGGACGAGCGCCGCCACTTTCTTTGGGGCCATGGCAGCGCTTGGGTCCACCTTCTTTGGGGCTGTGACTGTTTTGGGGTCCACAGTGATTTCAGCCAGGCGCTTCTTGACTTCATCCGTGCCGCCCTCTTGATAGCGTCCATCGAGATTCGCTGCCAAGAACTTTTCGATGGCCATGAACATCGCCATGTTGTTCACCGGGCGTTGGAAGCCGTGGCCCTCGTCGGGTGCCAGGATGTATTCGACCGGGAAGTTGCGGTCGCGCAGGGCGATTACAATCTGCTCGGCTTCGGCCTTATTTACACGCGGGTCATTGGCCCCTTGCACCACCATCAGCGGCGTCTTGATCTTGTCGGCGGCAGTAAGCGGCGAGCGTTCTTTCAGCCAGGCTTTGCCTTCCGGCGTTCCGGGATCTGCCATGCGGGAGAACATCATTTTCTTACCGGCTTCCCAATAGGGCGGGATGGCTTCGAGCAGGGTGTTGAGATTCGACGGGCCGACGATGTCGACACCGGCGCGGTAGACGTCGGGGGTGAAGGCGACTCCGGCCAGTGTCGCGTAGCCGCCGTAGGAGCCGCCGAGGATCGCGACGCGCTTGGGATCTGCCACGCCGGTGGCGATCAGGTGCTTGACTCCCCAGGTGATGTCGTCCTGCATCTTCTTCCCCCACTCGCCGTTGCCCGCGTTGAGGAATTTCTTGCCGTAGCCGGTGGAGCCGCGGAAGTTCATCGTGAGCACGCCGTAGCCGCGGTTGGCGAAGAATTGGGCCATTGCGCTGTAGCCCCAGTTGTCGCGCGCCCAAGGGCCGCCGTGCGGCACAACAACAATCGGCAGGCCTTTGCCGGGCAGGCCCTTGGGCAGTGTGAGGTAGCCCGGAATCTCCAGGCCGTCGCTGGATTTGTAACGGATTGGCGTCATTGGCGATAGTGAGGCGCGGGGGAGTTTTTCGCGCACCGTGTATTGCAGCGTTAGCTTCTTGGACTTGCGGTCGAAGAGGTAGGTGGAACCGGGTTCGGTGTCGCCGCTGGCGGATATCAGCCATAGGCGCTCGTCGGCAGTGTGCGAACCCATGCCGATCTCTCGACCGGGAAGTTTGGTCTGGAGGAGCTTGTAATCCGCCTCTAGAGTCTTGTCTTTGAAGTAGCGGCGCGTCTTTTCGTCGGTGTAGGTGGTCAGGATTAGTTCATCGGTGAGATCGGAAAACGCGGCCGCGCCAAAATCGACGCGCTTGAGGGGGTCGGCTTCGACCAGTTCTTCTTTGAGCGTCATGGGGTCGAAGAGGATCAATTCCGCGAGATCCTTGGCTCCCTTGTTGGTCTCCATGTAGTCGCGCTTGCCGTCTTTGTGAAAGCGCACGGGGCCGCAGCTTTCAAAGACGTCGCAGGAGTAGATTTTTTTGAAGCCGTCCGAGTCAACGCGAAGGATCTGCTGCTCGCCGGCATCGGTTACGTGGCTTACGAGCCGCAGCACGCCTTTTTCGTCGAAATTCCAGCCGGCGATGCGTTCGGTATTTTTGCGGATGAGCGTCTTCTCGCCCGTGGACAGCTTCAGCTTGTAGAGATCGTGCCAGGCCTTGTCGCGATCGTTCAGGCCAATGTACACAGTGTCGGGATCGTTCTTGGGCAGTGAGTAGATCTGGATCTGGATGCCCTTGAGGCCGGTGAGGTCGCGGGCGATGGGGGCGTCGAAGCCGAAGGTGGGAAGGCCCTTGGGGTCGACAGCGAAGACGTTGAAGTTCTCGTCGCCGTCGTTATCTTTGATGAACAGAATTTGCCTGGAGTCGCGGCTCCAGAAGAAGCCGCCGATGGGCCGCTTGGTTTCTTGTGTCATCAGGCGGGCGGTGCTGAAGGGTTCGTCCGTCTCTTTCACCCAAATGTTTCGCGTGTTCTTATACGGCTTTTGGAAGGCGATGTACTTGCCGTCAGGTGAGATCTGCGCGCCGGCGATTTCGGGGTTGCCGAAAAGAATTTCGCGATCAATGATGGGCGGCAGGCCTTGGGCACAAACAGTCAGGGCCGCAAAAGCGGAAACGAGCGTCAACCGGGTGAATTGCATAAGAAAGAAGAAGTCTCCTTTCAGAGTACGAATTTCCGCTAGCGAAGTTTCATGCCGGCGGCGGAAATTGCGGCGATCATGCGTTCGCGCTCGGCGTTGATCTCTTCTTGCGTCATCGTTCGCTCGCGATTGGCAACGGTGGCGCGGAAGGAGAGGCTGCGATGGCCGTCGGGCAGGGTGAAGTCGCGAATGAATTCGATCTTCTCGGTCGCGGTTGTGGCTGCGGCGCGGAGGATGGCTTCCACGGTGCCGGCGGGAACTCGGGGTTCGGTCAGGATACTTAGGTCGAACTCGCTGGCCGGGAAGCGGCGGATGGGCTGGTAGCGGATGGCACCGGCGGAGAGCCGAGCCAGCTTGTCGAGGTCGATATCGAGGACGGCGGCGCGACCCTCGACCCAGTTGGGATGGAATTCGAAGAGGCGGCCAATTTGTTCGGCGGCGAGCCAGACTTCGGCACTGCGCAGGGGGTGCTCGAAGGGATGGGCGGTGTCGGTTGGACGGAACTCGCAGGCGGGCGCGTAGCCGCGCATCAGCCGCTCCAGTTCGCGCAGGCCTTCGGCTCCGTCGCCGTGACCGTTGTAGACACCGGCAACCAGATGCGGGACTTCTTCAGGGAGGCCTTTGGACTTCTTGTGGATCTCTTTGCCGATCTCGAAAAAACGGAAGGTGCCGAAGTGGCGGCGGTTGTCCTCGAAATTCTTTAACGCGCCGTGGAGGAGGGTTGTGCGCATCAGGCTTTGATCGGAGGCTATGGGGTTGAGCACGCGGATGTGCGCCTCGAGAGAGATGCCAAGCTTGGCGGCTTGCGCCTCGCTAATGAAACTGTAGTTGTAGACTTCATCGAAGCCCTGCTGGGTCGCGCTGGCTCGGAGGCGATTGAAGAAGAGGCGCTCTTCGTTGACGGGCGGGGGGACGACGGGCATGGCCGGGGCGATGGGGGCGATGGTGGCGTAGCCGACCATACGCCCGATCTCTTCGACCAGATCGTCGGCAATCGAGACGTCCTTGGTGGCCCGCCAACTGGGGACGGTCACCTTGTTGCCTTGGACGGTGAAGGATAGACGTTCGAGGATTCCGATGACTTCGGACTTTTCGACCACACGGCCGAGTTTGCGGTTGAGCCAGTCGAAATCGAGATCGATGACGGGCAGGGGCTTGACGGCCGCGCGAACATCGGTAGGCCCGCCGAGGGACCGGATGCCGGGGCTGACCAGTTCAAATAGTTCCGCTCCGCGGGCTATGGCGCGCAGCGTATTTTCGGGGTCTTGTGCCTTCTCAAAGCGCATGGAGGCGTCGGTGCGGAGCTTCAGGCGCGAACTTGTTTTGCGCACGGCGGCGGCGTTGAAGTTGGCGGCCTCGAGAATGATGCGCTTGGTTTCGGGACCGATTGAGCTGCCTTTACCGCCGATGACGCCGGCGATGCCGATGGGGCCGGAGGAGTCGGCGATGATCAGGTCGTCGATGGTGAGCGAATACTCTTCGCCGTTGAGGGCGAGGATCTTTTCACCCGCCTTCGCCTTGCGGACGACGATCGCGCCTTGGACTTTGTCGGCGTCGTAGGCGTGGGTGGGCTGCGGGAGTTCCGCCAGGAGCCAGTTGGTGACGTCGACGATGTTGCCGATCGAATTGAGGCCGATGGCGCGCAGGCGGTATTGGAGCCAAACTGGCGCGTCGCCAACGGTGACGTTCTCGAAGAGTTGCGCGGAGAAGCGGGGGCAGAGGGCGAGGTCTTCCACGATGACTTCGACTTGTGGCGGGCCTTGCGGCAGTAGTTCGAGGCTGACCGGGTCGACCAACGGCTTGTTCAGAATGGCGGCCAGTTCGCGGGCCATGCCGTAGTGGCCCCAGAGGTCGGGCCGGTGGGTGAGGCTCTTATTGTCGATCTCGATGATGGAATCGGTTTCGAGCGCAATGTCTTCAGTGAGCTCGATGATGCCGTCGTGATCGGCGTTGATGCCGAGCTCCGCCATGCTGGCGAGCATGCCGTCGCTATCGATACCGCTGACTTTTTTGACACCCAGCGGGACGTAGACGGTGCGCAGGCCGCTGCGGCAATTGGGCGCGCCGCAGGCCACGGTTTTGCGGCCGTAGGCGGCGGTTTCGACCTCGGCCTTTACGTTGTGCGAGTTGGGGATCGGCTCGGCGGACAGGACGGTTGCGGGGCAAGCGCCGGCCCAGAGAGCGCCGTGCGGCTCCACGCCTTCGCTCTCTGCGGTGTGCAGAGTGATGCGGCGCGAGACTTCTTTCGCGTCGATGTCCAGGTCTTCAACCAGCTCGGAGAGCCATTGGTAGGAGAACTTCAAAGGGATGCTCCTAAAACTGTTTCAAGAATCGCAGGTCGCCTGATTGGAGCCAGCGTATGTCGTCGATCAAATAACGCATCATGACCAGGCGCGTGAGGCCGAGACCAAAGGCGAAGCCGCCGAATTCGGCGGGGTCAATGCCGCCGGCGCGCAGGACGTTGGGGTGCACCAGGCCGCAGGGTAACAATTCCACCCAGCCACTTTGTTTGCAGACCGGGCAGCCCGCGCCGCCGCAGACCATACACTCGATGTCGAGCTCAAAGCCGGGCTCGACGAAGGGGAAGAAGCCGGGGCGCAGCCGCACGGTGGTGTCGCGCTTGAAGATGCCGCTGAGCAGTGTCTTCATGAAGTAGAGCAGGTTGGCGATAGAGACGTCGCGGTCCACCATCATGCCTTCAAGCTGGTAAAAAGTGTGTTCGTGGGAGGGGTCCACTTCTTCATTGCGGAAGACGCGACCGGGGGCGATCATGCGCAGGGGCGGGCCCAGGCGCATCATGCCGCGGACTTGCACGGGCGAGGTGTGGGTGCGCAAGAGATGGCCGCCTTCAAGCCAGAAGGTGTCTTGCATGTCGCGGGCCGGATGGTCGGCCGGGATGTTGAGCGCGTCGAAATTGTGGAACTCGGTTTCCACTTCGGGGCCATCGAGAATAGTGAAGCCCATCGAGAAGAAGAGCGATTCGATCTCGTTCTGGATCTGGGTGAGAGGGTGGAGGCTGCCCGGGGTCAGGCCCGGCGGCGGAATAGTGAGATCGAGCCATTCGCTTTGGAGGCGCTCGTTGAGAGCGGCGGATTCGAAGGCTGTCTTCTTGATATCGAAGGCGGCCTCGAGTGAGGTTTTGGCACCATTGAGAGCTTTGCCGGCGTCCACGCGCTCAGACGCGCTGAGCTTGCCCATGAGTTTGCCGAATTCGGCAAGGGTACCTTTGCGGCCCAGGACCTCGACGCGGACGGCTTCCATCTCGTCGAGGTTGGCCGCCGCCGCGATGCGCGACAGCGCCGCGCTGGCGAGGGCTTCGATTTCGGCGATCATAGGGCGGGGAAGAAGGCGGGCGAGTTCTCATCGATCTCGTGCGCCAGGTGGTTCACATAAAAGCTGACCAGAGCGGGCGGATAGGCACCCTTGAAAGCGTCGTACGCTTCCTGCTGCCAGCCATCTTTCAAGTACTGCTTGGGCTCGGTGTCCTTGGCGAAGAAACCGTCTTCGTGGGGGATTTTGAAGTGATCCAGCACGTCGATGATCAGCTTAAGCTGCGACACGAGTATGGCCTGAGATAGCTCAAGAGCTAACTCCTCCTCACCCTGGCTGAGCCGTTCCCACAGTTTGGGAGCGGCAGCTCGCAGGTTTTCGGTGTTCAGTTTCGCCAAGTGGCAGCGCGTCTTGACCCGATCGTAAATCTGGTAGGTGCGAAGGGTGCCGAAGGATATTCCGCGCAGTTGCGAGCGGAAAGAATCCTCCCCCAGGGCGATAAAGAGCTCATGTAACTTCATTTGAAGGAGGCCAAACCTTCAGTGTACGCGATAGACTGGGATATTTGGATAACCGCACATGGCAAATCTCATAGTACTGGGCGCTCAGTGGGGCGACGAAGGCAAAGGCAAGATCGTCGACCTCTTCAGTGAAAACTTCGACTTCGTGGTCCGCTACCAGGGCGGGCACAACGCGGGGCACACGGTTTTTATTGGGGAAACGAAGTTTGTGCTGAAGCTGATTCCCAGCGGCATTCTCAGGCCCGGGGTCAAGGCCGTGATCGGCAACGGCGTCGTAATCGACCCGGCGGCGCTGATGAACGAGATTGCGTCGCTCGAAAAGGCCGGGATTGACGTGCACTCGCAGTTGTTGATTTCCAACCGCGCCCACGTCATTTTTCCCTTCCACCGCATGGTCGAGAAGGTGAGTGAGGCTCGTGAAGACCGCGTCGCCATCGGTACGACTTCGCGTGGCATCGGGCCTTGCTACGAGGACAAGATCGGTCGCCGTGGCATTCGTATGGCCGACCTTGTTTCGCCGCAGGGCTTTGAGCATCTCTACCGCATGTTGTGCGAGGACAAGATGACTCTAGCCACCGCCTTCAAGGTCTCAGAGCATATTGACTTCGACCAGATCCTGGCCGACTATCGCCAGTTCACCGAGAAGCTGCGCCCGCTGGTGTGCGACACCTCCGCCATGGTGAACCGCGCGATGAGCGCCGGGAAGAAAGTTTTGTTTGAAGGCGCTCAAGGCACGATGCTGGACATCGACCATGGCACCTATCCGTTTGTAACAAGTTCCAACGCGAGCGCGGGCGGGGCGTGCACGGGAGCGGGCGTGCCGCCGACACGTATCGACGGAATTATCGGCGTCTCAAAGGCGTATATCACGCGGGTCGGAGCGGGGCCCTTCCCCAGCGAGATTCTGGGCGAGGCGGGCGACCACATTCGCAAGGTGGGCAATGAGTTCGGCAGCGTAACGGGAAGGCCGCGGCGTTGCGGTTGGTTTGACGTGCCGTTGCTCCAATACACTGCGGCGATCAATGGCTTTGACAGCATGATCATCACCAAGCTTGACGTGTTGGACGACCTGGCGGAAGTGCCCGTCTGCGTCGGCTACGAGATCGACGGCAAGCCGGTGACGGACATGCCGGCGACCAATGAGGAAGTGGCCAAGATTGTGCCGGTCTATGAAAAGTTGCCCGGCTGGATCACGCCCACCAAGGGCATCACCGACCTGAAGCAGATCCCCAAGGCGGCAATGGACTACCTGAAATTTCTCGAAGAGAAAACGGGTGTTGAGGTGGGTTGCGTGTCCAACGGCCCTGAGCGCAATGAGACGATGATCGTACCCGGGTCAAAGCTGGCGCGGCTGCTGGCCTAGGCCGTCTTCCCCTTCCCAGCGCGCGATCACGGCGGGGGCGAGACAGTTGCCCAAGACATTCACAGGGGTTCGGACGGCGTCGATAATGCTGTCCACCGCCAGCAAAAGCGGCAGGGTCTCTAGCGGAAGCTGAAATGAAGGTAGCGTGGCGCTGAGGATCACGAAATTCGATCTTGGGATGCCGGCGACGCCTTTGGCTGCGATCTTCAGCGTCAGTAGGATCAATAAGATTTGTGAGAACGAGAGCGGGATGCGTGCGGCTTGGGCCGCAAAGAGGACGCCCATCATCAATTGGATGTTGCTGCCCGCAAGGTTGAAGCTGAGGCCAAGCGGCATGACGATGCCGAGCAGCTCGCGGCGCACGCCGAAGCGTTCCATCCCTTCGATCGCTTTGGGCAGCGCGGCGGCGCTGGCGGTGGTGGCAAAGGCGATGCCGAGGGCTTGGCGGGTGCATTTTACAAAGCTCCATACCGGGATGCGGAACATGAGCAGTAGCGCCCCGTAGACGACGATGCCCATGAAGAGTTGCGCCGACAGGGCGGCCGCTACAAAGAGGGCCAAGCTGTTGACGCTCTTCCAGCCGCCGCCCATGAGCGTTGCGATTACGGCGGCCACCATTCCATAGGGTGCCAGCTTCATGACGTAGCGCGCGTACTCCATCGTGATGGCGAGCAGGGCTTCGCAGAATTCCAGGAGCGGCGCGGCAGCTTCGCTACGAGCGCGTACCGCCCAACCGATCAGCCCGAAGAAGATCATCATCGGCAGGACGGAGTTTTTCGCCATCGCCTCGATGCCCGATGTGGGCACCGCATGTACCAGTGTCTCGGCGAGCCCAGGGCCGCCTTTGGCCGCGCCCAAGGATCCGGTGATCGGAAGCGCCGCGCCAGGTTCAAAGATCTCCATTGCGGCCCAACCCACCAACAGCGCGACGGTGGTGATGAGTTCAAAGTAGATTACGGCGCGCAGGCCGATGCGCCCGGCGGCGGCGCTGCCGCGCGAGCGGCCGAGCGAGGCCACGACCAAGCCCAGCAGTAAGGGCGCCAAAAGACTTTTGACTAAAGTCAGAAATACAGTCGATATCGACTCCGCCGCGATTTGGAGAAGGTCCCACATGTCAGTTCTTTACGGTATCCTGCCAGAGGCATGCCAACGGAAACCGTCCCCGAAGTTCTTAGGCGTTTGGTTCGCGATCCGTGGCGAAATCTTGTGCTGCGGTGGAACTGGAAGTCGGCCACAACGAGCGCACTAATTCGTGCCACGATTTTCTTTTTTGCTAACCTTTCGGCAGGCCGCGCCGAGGCCATGGGAGCGATGGAAGCGGAGTTTTTGTGGCGCTTTGCCGTCGCAGGTTTTGTGGGGAGTGTGATTCAGAGTCTGCGCAAAGCGCAGCCGTTGTGGCAGGCGACACTGGTTACCTCGCTCGCGCTGCCGTTACTGAATCACACGATCGAATTTACGATCCACTGGCTGAGGGGGACGCCCAAGCTATTTGCCAGCATCGTCACAAGCGTTTGCTTTACGGCGGTGGCGATGTTGTTTAACGCCTATGCCATGCGGCGCGGCGCGATGATCATCGGTGCGGAGGGCCGACCGCTCTGGCGGGATTTGGCGGACATGCCGAAGTTGATGTGGGGTTTTATTCTTTGGCTGTTAAGAATTCAACGCTCGCCCCAGAGCTTGTGAAAACGCCCCATCCAGTAGGGCAGCAGGAAGATCGTCCCATCGTCCTCACTATTCCCGCCGTTGCCGCCGTCCAATACAAATGGATTGCCATTCCATTTCATTACCGGACGCTCGTCGGGCGGTAGCCAGGCGGTTGTCTGCTTCTTGCCGAAACGATCAAGATCCGGCGCGACCGGTAGATCTTTGCGCCAACTGTTTTCGACGGTCCAGGTGCGAAGGTCGAGGGGCAGGCGCTCCAGAGTGGCGATCGATTGCCGCCGCAAGGCCAGATCTTCCCCGCGTCCGACCTCGTAGATCGAATTCCAAAGCGGGTTGCGTTCGCCACGGATATTCTCAAACCATCGGTCCAGCGCGACGCGGATTGCCGGATCCTTATCGTAGACCAGCAGCGGGTAGAAGCTCAGCAGCGCCAACTCCTCGTCGGAGTAATTCAGCTCGTCGCGGCGGGCTTTCAAATCCGCTGCGATCTTGAGATAGCCAAAGTCGATGGCCAGCTTGCGGTACTCGCGATCGTATCGAGCGTTACCGGTGACGTGGTGCGCGGTCTTGAGAAAACTCAGGAGTTCGATCGAGTTTAGCGGGCTGTCGGCGCGGCCCTCGCCATTGAAATAGTCAAGACTCCAGCGCCCCCACCGGGTAGGCTTGCCGGTCTTTGGGTCGATGAGGTAGTAGTTGTTTCCCAGGATGTAGTCCATCATGCGGCGGCAGGTCTGCTGGACGTCGTCGCGCAAAGCGCCGGGCGGCAGTAAATCCCAGGCGACGGAAAACATCAGAAAATGACCGACGATTTCATCCGAGCTTGTGTCGGACTTCCATTGGTATTTGCGGTCGGCGGTCCAATACCAGAAGCCATCCTTGGGCTTCTCCTCTCCGGGAACAATGTAGGATCGAGCGGGATAGCCCGGCGTACCGGTAACTTTTTCGAGGAAGAGCACCGCGCGGATTGCGCGTTCGGCCCGCCGCAGGGCTTCCGTGCGGCCCGCGGACTTGTACTCAAACAACTGGGCTGCGGCATACATAGCGGTCCAAAGGCCGTCGTTATCGTTGGAGTGCGTCGTGCCGGCCGTGGAATCGCCGATGAAGCCGTGCCGATCGTGGCGCGACGCGATGGCTTGGTAGTGCTTGGCTTTCTGCTCAAGCGTCATGGACTGGAACCAGATTTCGCTGTCTCCGCAACTGGTGTGGACGCGTACTCGTCCCTGATTTGGCTCGGAATAGCCTCGAACTTCGTCGCAAGGCAGGTATCGTTTGCCGTGAAACATACGCTCATTGCGTGCCGAGCCGCGTTCCATTTTTTTCCATGAGGAAGCATCCGATGCCGTAGGAAATTCGTTAACCGATAGCAGGGGAAGTGCATCTGGATACTGTCGAACCCGCACTTGGGGAAATGGCCCCAGGGGAATGACCTCAGCTTCCAATTGGAGCGCGCAAAGCAGGAGGATTAAGCTCATCACTTTCATAAAGATACACAAACTTTGATTTTGTTGTCGATAAGTAAGAGGAGGCGAAAGATAGGCCCCTTGCATCCGGACGCAATTAGGCCAAGAATAGAGAGGGCAAATCAATTTCGTACTCGCAGTCGCGGGAAGAGCAAGCAGGAATGAAGGTACTAGTTGCCGACGACAGCATTGTCAGTCGGCATATGCTGGAAGCTACGGTCAAGAAATGGGGTTACGAGCCAGTAGTGGCTTGTGACGGCCAAGAGGCGTGGAACATTCTCCAAAAAGAGGATGCGCCGCAACTGGCGATTCTCGATTGGGTGATGCCCGTGCGCACTGGTCCCGAGGTTTGCCGTCTTGTACGGCAGCAGCAAAAAGACAGCTACACCTACATGCTGCTGTTGACCAGTAAGAACCAGCGTGAAGATCTCATCGAAGGCATGGACGCCGGAGCGGACGACTATGTCACCAAGCCGTTCAACCACCACGAACTACAGGTTCGCCTGCGCGCCGG